>JANWZO010000022.1 GCA_025054615.1 Kiritimatiellia bacterium | reverse complement strand
GGTCAGCTCGAGGGCGAAGACGCGGTTGGTCAGCGAGCCGACGACGACCAGACCGCCGGCGACGACCGGCTGGCCGGAGAGAAAACGGTTGGTGAAGAGCCACAACGGAGCGCCGTAGCCGCCGAAGGGTGTTGAGTTGGCATGACGATTAGACGTGGTGATCGACATGGCCGGCTGATAGCCGGACTTTTGCGCGTCGCATTGCAACTGCGGCCAGTCCGCGGCAAGCGCAGGGAACGCCACAAAAAAGGTCAATACGATGAGCTGCCAAAGCATGGGATGAGCCTCCTAAGGAGCGGGCCTAGCGCGGAAGAATTGGAGCGGCGCGGTCCCTGCGTTGGTAACGGCGATGGAAGGCCCTGTGTTGGTGAAAATCGGCGACCACCACTCGAGATTGGCCGAGGCTTCAATTAGATACGGCGCCGATTCGCCCGTCGCGCTCACCGAAATGCCGCCCGCGGTTCGGCTGATCTGCGTCATCAGCGGCGGTTGCACGCTGCTCCAGACAGGTTCGCTATAGGCGGCGATTGTCGCCGTCAGCCGCTGAATATGAAATAGGTCGCCGATGCAGTAGGGCGCATCCAGCCATCGCCGCAATTCCGGCCCTGATTCATTATAAATCCACGCATGGGTCATGAAGAGGGCCCACGGCGTGTCGGGCGTCACCATGTGATTTTCGCCGTAGTAGCCCATGATCGGGATCAAAGGGATGTAATGGCCGCGCGTCAGATACCAGCCCTGCCAAATGTCCTCGATGGCGTAGGGCTGGTTCGTCTGGCCCGCAAGGGGATTGTACGTGACGCGACGGTACACGCTGGTCAGTGCGTATTCGCGCAAAAATCGTCCGATTTCCGGGGCCATCATCGCGCCCACGGGTCCGTGGCGGGTGTAATGAAACGGCGTCCAGGCCCAGTCATGACTGCCGGTGAGGAAGTTCGTGTACGAGGTTTGCACGAAGGCATCGAAATTGGTTCCGGCGAGCATGCCACTTCGCACGCGGGCCACGGCCGTGGTGTAGGGGTGGCCGTTGGTGATGCCAAAGTGCATGCATATGCGAGCCATCCCGATGGCCGCCGCGATATGGCCATAGCGCGTCGGCGGGTTGGGGATGGCATTGAACATATTCAACATCCGATTCCAGCGGTCACCGCTGGGCGGATTGTTTGTGCTGATAAAGGCCCAATCGCCGGAGGCATCGCAGTATCGCCAGATCATGTACAGTCCCTCGGGCGGCACGGACGCCGGCGGCCAAACATTGACGACCAAGGGTTCCGGATTCGGCGAGGTGGGAATCGTGAAAAACTCACGTCGATTACCGGTCATCTCGCAGGCGCCCCAACCATCGGAGCAGTGCTCAAACCCGATGACGGTTGGGTCATAATTTCGAATCTCCTGATAAAGGTACGCCTTAACACGAGCCTGCGTGGAGGTCGGCAGGTACGGCAGCGCGTCGGCCAAGATATAGGCCTGCTCGCCGGGATAGCCGTACAGGAGCCAGACGCCCGTGATGCCGATGGAAAATAGCGCCGGCTCCAAGTGACCGCCGGCATCGTAGTGATCAATCATGCGATTGATTTCGTAATCCAGCTCTTCGCGCAGGTCTTCGGATGCCGGATTGTGCGGATATTGGACCCACCTCTTTTCTCGGATATATCGAAGCGCATCGTTTGTCGTGATCGACGTGGCCGGCATTGCCGGCAAAAGAAGAAGCGCTACTGCGAGGATCCGGCCGAGATGGTCTTTACTAGTTTGCCTCATACCCCTTTACTCCTACCGTGTCGCGCAAGATGATCCAGCCGTTGGCGAAGACCGCGCCGCAGCTCGATCCGTACAGCGGGGCCTCGCCCAAATCGTTCGAACTGTAGTATCGGATGTTGAACGAGCGCTCGGCGTCGAGGTCCCAGCCGCCTTCATTGACCCATGTGCTGGAGACGAGGGCGTTTTCACAGGCAGTCAGAACCTCCCCTTCGTCCGAAACCTTGTGGATGTCGCCCCATGCCGTGATGCACTCGGGCCATCCATGGCAGGCAAAGTAGGTAAAGGCGAGGCGGCCCTGCGCCGGATTTGTGTAGATGGCGGGATCAAAGTTGAGATGCAGTTTGGCGAATTCCCCGTACTGTCGAACCATGCCGAAGCTGTCGATGCGCGAGTAGGCCGAACGCAAGACCACCCACGCGCGGTTGTTGACGTCGTCCACGACCGGCGGCGCGGGGGTGCCGCCTGATCCACTCGTGTACAGAATCGGCATCGGGACTGAGTACTTGTCGGCGCCCGTCGCAGGATCGAGTTCCCAGAACGAGCGGATTTGCGCGTTGCTCGATAGCCATGCGCTGATGGCTCGCTGTTCAATTCTCCAGGCGTTTGTATTGCCCAATGGATTGCCCATGCCGTTCGTGCCGGTCGCCGTCTCGATAATCCATTCGCCGATCTCAAGGTTTCGGTGGAACGGGTAGACAGGCTGAGTGCGGAATATCACAACGCCGCCATTTTGGCGGGAGGCGACCGGCCAGCCGGCCGAGACCGAGACGCCGCCGCGCTCGTCGTCCGACCCCACTTCCGCCCCAAAGACAAACGATTGCCCGGTCAGCTTCCGGCGCCACAGCCGCTGCCCCGTGCCGCGGTCCAGCGCGTAGGCGTACATGTTCTCCGCGCCGAAAAACACGCGGTTGCTCAGCACCGCCGCCGAACACAGAATCGCCGCGCGCACCGCGCCGGTGTCGGCCGGTCCGCCGACCTGGAAGATCCACTGGGTGGCGCCGGTGAGGGCATCGACGGCGTGGAAGCGGCCGTCCTTGGAGCCGATGTAGACGACGCCGTCGGCGACAGTGGGGGCGGCGGCGTAGCCTTTGCGGGCGCCGTGGTAGGTCCAGAGCGTTTGGCCGTTCGCAGGATTGAGAGCGATGAGCAAACCTGATTGGGTGGCGACGATGACGCGTCCGGAGTGGATGGCGCAGGAATTGAGGACGGCGCTGCCGACATCGGCGGACCAGCGGATGGAGCCGTTGGTCAAATCGAGGGCGAAGACGCGGTTGGTGAGGGAGCCGACGACGACCAGATCGCCGGCGACGACCGGCTGGCCAGAGAGAAACCGATTAGTAAATGCCCAGATGCCAGTGCCATAACCGCCGTAGGGGGTTGAGTTTGCGTGACGATTCGTGGTCGCGATCCGCATCGCCGGCTGATAACCGGATTTTGCGGCATCACGCTGCAATTGAGGCCAATCCGCGCCAGTGGCGACAGCAGCTAGCCCAATAGCCAGAGCGGCTGCATGACCCCAGTTCATTGCCTAGTTGAGTCGAAGCATAAAATACGCCAAAGTGGGATTTTGCGGCTGAGAATTCGGCAAGACACATTCTTTTTTCTTCGATGAATTCCATCGCCGGCCCGACTTAAGTTTTAGAAGAAAACGTGAGCCTTCGGACAAGCCGAGTTCTGTAGTAAGGACGCTTCCCCGGGGGCGCAAGACAATGAGGTCGGGACTCTCGGGTTTGGTTGCCGGTTGATTGACCCCTGTCAATGCGTCCTTATTGTAATATTGGACGTATGCAAAGGATCATCATCGGTTTAGGTCTTATACTGGTTGTATTGGGCTTGCTCTGGCCGCTGCTGACGAAGTTGCCATTTGGCAGGCTCCCGGGCGACATCACCATTCAGGGCGAAAATTATGTAGTCAAATTGCCCCTCATGACCTGCCTGATTCTCTCCGTGCTGCTATCTCTGGTTTTGTATCTTGTTCGACGATAAATAAATGTCCGATCGGCGATAAACCGAGTCGCGAGCGTGTCCGGAGGAAAACGGTGTACGGGGCCAGTTCCCTGAACCAGAAAGAAGTTTTCTTACCCCGCGCCGGTTCGCAGGAGTCCGAGCCGGCCGCCCAACCATCGTATAAGCCGCTTCTCCTTTTCCCAAAAGAACTGGAATCGGCCGAACAGGGCCCCATATCCCAGCAGGAATAGCTGGTAAGCTGGGAAAACAACCAGAATCCAGATGAGCACGCGAAGGGGAATCGGCGTTTGCTCGCCTACACCGAGGAGTTGAAACACGATGGTTCGGGCAGGTAGGATCGAAAGGCCTGCGAGGGAGAAAACGAGAAACACGATAATGAGATCGCGGCTGGAGCTCAGTCCCCACCGCTTCTGCAAGCGCTTAATCATCAGGACACGCAAAGGGCTCGAAGTGCGCTTAGATCGTAAAGGCTGAGAAGGAGGCCAGTAGGAGAAGGCCGATACAGATCATTCGAAGTCGATCCCCGGATTCTTGCCGCTTGGAGATCGGCAGCAGGGCGCCCACGGCGATGAGGAGCAGGAGCTTCAAACCGACTACGCCCTGATAATGGCCGCCCAGATTCAGGCCTCCGGCCATAAGATACATCCAGACAGCGGACAAAAAACCCACCGCGAGCAGCGTGTTCCACAAGCGGACTGCGGCTGACACCACGGCGGGGTCTCGGCGAATTGGTTTTGGCACAGCCAGTTGGAATACGAGGAGGCCTCCGAACACTCCGATCATCGACAGAATATGGACCCACCGGAGCAGGTCATATAGGGTCGGGGTCATGCGGAAGGTCTCTGTTCGAGACGGAGACGTTCCGATGCTCTTTGCCGCGCTTCGATCGGATTGTCCACCGCGAAGGCTTCGTCAACCAGCATCACCACGCCAGATCTGGAGACTTCGAGCACGCCCTCTCCTGCAAAAAAATATTTTTCACCTTGGTCGAGGGTCCGCACGGCGCAAACCCCCGGAACCACGGCTGCGATCATCGGAGCATGCCCAGCAAGAACGCCAAATCCGCCGAGGGCGCCTGTTGCCTTGACGGATTCGGCATCTCCCTCAAACGCCTTCCCGCCTGGGCTGAGAATGGCGAACTTGAATGTTCGGCTCATGGAGTTCTCGTTCCCCCGTTTGGCGGATACCCTTGATCAACCGCCGCGGATCTTCCTTGCCTTGGCAAGCACGTCGTCAATGTGCCCCACCATGTAGAACGCCTGCTCGGGGATGTCGTCGTGCTTGCCTTCCAGCACTTCTTTGAAGGAGCGGACGGTGTCGGCGACCTGGACGTATGTTCCGGGCATTCCCGTGAACTGTTCGGCGACGTGGAAAGGTTGGGAGAGGAACCGCTGGATTTTGCGGGCCCGCGAAACGATCAGACGATCTTCCTCAGAGAGTTCGTCCATCCCGAGAATAGCAATGATGTCCTGAAGTTCCTTGTATCGCTGAAGGATTTCCTTGACCCCGCGGGCGACCTGATAATGTTCCATCCCTACAACTTCCGGAGTGAGGATTGTGGAATTCGAGGTGAGGGGATCCACGGCGGGGTAGATGCCGAGCTCGGCGATAGGACGCGACAGTTCCGTTGTTGCGTCCAGATGGGCGAAGGTGGTGGCGGGCGCCGGGTCGGTGTAATCGTCCGCGGGGACATAGACCGCCTGGATCGAGGTGATGGAGCCGTTTCGGGTGGAGGTGATGCGCTCCTGCAATTCGCCCATATCGGTCGCGAGGGTGGGTTGGTATCCGACGGCGGACGGGATGCGTCCGAGCAGTGCGGAGACTTCCGAGCCCGCCTGGGTAAACCGGAAAATGTTATCGATGAACAGGAGAACGTCCTGGCGCAATTCGTCGCGGAAATATTCCGCGATCGTCAGGGCGGATAGTGCGACCCTGGCCCGCGCGCCCGGCGGCTCATTCATCTGCCCGTAAACGAGCGCCGTTTTGTCGATGACACCGGATTCTTTCATCTCGCGGTATAGGGCGGTGCCTTCGCGGGTCCGTTCCCCGACGCCTGCGAAGACCGAATAGCCGCCGTGTTCGGTGGCAACATTCCGGATCAGCTCCTGAATCAGGACCGTCTTTCCGACGCCCGCGCCGCCAAACAGCCCGATCTTGCCACCTTTTTTGTACGGCGCGAGGAGGTCGATGACCTTGATGCCGGTGACCAGCATTCGGTCCTTTGTGTCCTGTTCCTTGTACTCGGGCGCCGGGCGATGAATGGGCCAGCGGAGGTCCGTTTTAATGGGGCCTTGCTGATCGATGGGTTCGCCGAGCAGGTTCATCACTCGCCCCAGCGTTCCCGGCCCGACGGGCATCGTAATGCTCTCCCCTGTGTTGAGAACTTCCGTGCCCCGCTTCAGGCCATCGGTGGTGTCCATGGCAATGGTTCGGACGACGTTGTCACCGAGATGCTGGGCCACCTCCAGAGTTAGATTGAACGGCTCGGCACTGATGAACGGGTTGCTGACCTTTAGGGCGGCGTTGATGGGGGGTAGATCGCCGCCGGGAAACTCGACGTCGACAACCGCCCCCATGACCTGGGAGACGCGACCGGTTGCTTTTCGTTCGGTTGAAGCCATGGCCTTGATTTCGTTCATATCCTCTCTCCCGCTGTCGAATTTATCCTTTGCGTCACCCTTTCAGCGCCTCGGCGCCGGATACGATCTCGATCAGTTCCTTCGTGATGGCCGCCTGGCGCGCGCGGTTGCGCAACAGGGTATAGGTTCGGATCATTTTCGTTGCGTTGTTTGTCGCATTATCCATCGCGGTCATTCGCGCCCCGTTCTCGCCGGCGGCGTTTTCGAGGAGGGCAAAATAGATCTCAAAATCGATGATCTTGGGCAGGAGGACCGCGAGGAGCTGCTCTTCCTTCGGCTCGAGGATGTAATCGTCGTGAATCCGGCTGCCGGAAAGGGGGATTGCTTCCGGCACGATGGGAAGCAGGCGACGAATGACCGGCCGCTGGGAGAGGGGACTGATGAACCTGTTGTAGGCGATATAGACCTCATCCACCGCTCCCGAGAGGAAGGCCCGTCGCATATCGTTACCTATGGCAAGCGCATGGGCCGGCGTCGGCCGTTGCGTAACGCCCTCGTAATGTCCCGCCACGTGAACGCGGTTCCGGAAAAACAGCCACCCGCGCCGTCCGGCGAAGCTGAATGAAATCTTTTGCTCCGGCCGCCCGGGCATCTCCAGCCAACGCAACACGTATTTGATGAGGTTGTTGTTGAAGCCGCCGCACATCCCCTTGTCGGACATGATGATCAGTAGCCTTGCTGAGCGGGGCGGATCCCGCTGCTGCAGCAGGGGATGCGAGGACGGGTCCACGGAGGCGGCGAGCCGGCCCAGCATTTCGGTCAGCTTTGTTGCGTAAAGCAAGGCCTTTCGCTGCGCGTCCATGGTCCGATACAGCTTGCTCGCCGCGACCATTTTCATGGTCTTGGTCATCTTTCGGGTATTGGACAGGCTCGCGAGCTTGGCTTTGTATTCTTTGAGCGAAGGCATACCTATTGATCCTTGCGTCGGCCTTGGCCGGCAAACCGGCCTCGCCCCGCCATGCGTTTGTTAGCCTCCGGTTTTTCCAAACGTCCGCTTGAAATCGGTCAGTGCGTCGACGAGGGCCTTTTTCACCTCGTCGGTCATCGCCAGCTTCTCATTGAATAACCGAACAAACCCGATGTATTGGCCGTCCAACGCATCTAGAAATTTTTTCTCAAATTCGCGCACCCGCTCGACGGGCACGTCGTCCAAGAAGCCGTTGGTTCCGGCGAAAATGATGGCGACCTGCTTGGCGACGGGTAACGGTTCGTGCACGCCCTGCTTCATGATTTCCATCAGCCGGCGGCCCCGCTCGAGCTGCTTCCGCGTGGCCGGGTCGAGGTCGGATGCAAATTGGGAGAATGCGGCGAGTTCGCGGTACTGAGCGAGCTCGAGTCGGAGGGAGCCCGCGACTTGTTTCATTCCCTTGACCTGGGCGTCGCCGCCCACACGCGAGACCGACAGCCCGGCGTTCATCGCGGGACGCTGGCCCGCATTGAAGAGGTCGGACTCCAGAAAAATCTGGCCGTCTGTGATGGAGATGACGTTGGTCGGAATGTAGGCCGAGACATCGTTGGCCTGCGTTTCAATGATCGGGAGTGCGGTGAGGGATCCACCGCCCTTGGCTGCGCTCATTTTGGCGGCGCGCTCCAGAAGCCGACTATGCAGGTAAAAAATGTCGCCCGGATACGCCTCGCGGCCGGGTGGCCGGCGTAGAAGAAGGGACAGCTGCCGATAGGCCTGCGCCTGTTTGGTCAGGTCGTCATAAATGATCAGCGCGTGTTTGCCGTTGTCGCGGTAATATTCGGCCATGGCGCAGCCTGAGTATGGGGCAAGAAACTGCATGGGCGCCGGATCCGAGGCCGTAGCCGCCACGATTGTCGTATACTCGAGAGCGCCATACCGCTTCAGTTTTTCCGCCACTTGGACGACGGTAGACCGCTTCTGCCCGATCGCCACATAAAAGCAGCGGACGCCCTGGCCCCGTTGATTGATGATCGTGTCGATCGCGATACTGGTCTTGCCGGTTTTTCGGTCGCCGATGATCAACTCGCGCTGGCCCCGTCCGATGGGAGTCAGGGCGTCGATCACCTTCAAGCCAGTTTGGAGCGGTTCCTTGACGTCCTGGCGATCGATGATCCCAGGAGCCTTGATCTCGATCGGCCGAAATTCATTCGCGACGATGGGCGGCCCTCCGTCGATCGCAACGCCGAGCGCATCGACAATCCGTCCCGCCAGCGATTCCCCAACGGGTACGGAGGCGATTCGGCCCGTTCGGCGAACCTCGTCGCCCTCCTTCACCGACTCGACATCGCCGAAGACGCAGATGCCGACATTGTCAGTTTCCAAATTGAGCACCATGCCGCGGACCCCGCTCTGGAATTCCACCAGTTCCCCGGCCATGACGTCGCTCAGGCCGTGAACGCGAGCGATACCGTCGCCTACGCTGATGACGGCGCCCGTTTCGTAGGTCTCGACCTGGAGGTCGAAGTCGGCCAGTTGTTTTTTGAGGATGGACGTGATTTCTTCCGGATTGATCTGAAGCGACATGGTCGTCCCTCAAGAGGCAAGTATCGTTCGATGCAATCGTTCCAACTGTTTGCTCAAACTGGCGTCCACAACCCGGTCGAGCGCCTGGATGCGAAAACCGCCGATGAGCGACGGGTCGAGCACAAACGCAGGCCGAAGGGTACGCCCGAATTTCGGCGACAACCGCGCGAGCAGACAATCGGCCTGCTCGGGCGGCATTGGGGCGGCGGTTTTGATTTCCACGACCAGCAATCCGCGGGCCTCGTCGCAAAGCGCGCAAAATTCCTCCAGGATTTCGCGCAGCCAGGCAATCCGATTTTTGAAGTACAGAAATCGGATGAACCGTAGCAACAAGGGCTGGGCGCCCGGTCCGAGGATTGCCCCCCAGACTCGATCGCGATTTCGCGCTACGCGGGGATCCAGGAGTAGGTCCGCGACTTCCTTGCGCTGAAGAGCGCGGTAGAGCGCGCGGACGTCGGCTTCCACCTCGTCAAGGCGGCGTTCCTCCCGCACCAACTCGAACAGGGCGCGGGCGTAGCGTCGAATGACCGGGGAACGGCGCATGGTTACAAGCGCTGGATCATGCGGTCGACGAGGCTGCGTGCCCGCGACTCATCAAGCTGGTCCTCGAGGACCTTGCGAGCGAGTCCGACGGCGAGGTCGGCGGCTTCACGGCGCAGGTCCGCGATGGCCTTTTCGCGTTCGATGCGAATGTCGCGTTGCGCATTCGCGAGCAGGATGGACGCCTCCTCGCGGGCGCGCGCTTCAATCGTCCGGGCGGCCTCGACCGCGGCATGGCGCGCATCGTCGATGATTTGGCGGGCCTTGTTATCGGCCTCTTCGATCAGTTGCTTCCGGCGCTCCTCCAGCCGCGCATATTCTTCTCGCGTGATGCGGGCCTGTTCAAGGGCATCCCGGATTTCCTTCTCCCGCCGATCGAGCGCCGAGAGGACAGGCTTCCAGGCGACCTTATAAAGGATCAGCGCAAGAAGACCGAAGGTCAACCATGTCAGGCCGACCATCGGAGCGCTGACCTCGATCGGGTTGCCGGATCCCTTGCCCGCGGGTTTCTCGGAGTAGGCTGTGGCGGAATCGGCCATGAAGGCGGATTACTTCAGGACGCCCAGCAGACAGACGACGGCCGCGAAGAGCGCAACGCCTTCGATGAGGGCCGCGGCGATGATCATCGCGCCCTGAATTTTGGGGGCCGCTTCAGGCTGTCGGGCGATGCCTTCCATCGCGGCCGCCGCGAGTTTGCCGATACCGAACGCGGCGCCGATGGTTACCAGTCCCGCGCCGATCGATGCCAGTGTTGCTGCAGTCATGCTTGCTCTCTCCTTTGTTTCTGATCGTGGACCCTCAAACCCTGCCGGCCTTTTCCGCGCCTAGTGTTCCGGATGATGCACCTGCGCGATGAACATCGCGGACAGCAACGTGAAGACATAGGCCTGCAGGAGCGCGACCACGATCTTCAAAACATAAATGCCGATTGCAAGACCAATCGCGGGAAAGGCGAGGGGCCCGAACATCACGACCAGACCGATGAGAGTGTAAATGACGACATGTCCCGCGAACATGTTCGCGAACAAACGGATGGTCAGAGAAAACGTTTTGATAAACATTCCCATGAATTCGATCGGGGCGAGAAGGATCAGAACAGGCCACGGCACGCCATGGGGCATGAAGGCGTGCAAAAAGCCCATCAATCCGTTTTTATAAATCGCGCCGCCGATCATCACGGCCAGGGTCGTCGTCGCCAATCCGGCCGTCACGTTGATGTTGGCGGTTGCGGTCGAGAACAGTGGGATGAGCCCCATCAGATTCAACGTGAGAATGAAGAAGAAAAAGGTGCAGAGCAACGGCGCCATCTTGCGTCCATCTTCCTCCCCGAGATTGGCGATGGCGATTTTATCGCGGACGAACAGGACTAGCACCTCGAGCAGGTTGGCGAACCCCTTTGGAACCGGATCCTTTCGGCGGAAGGCCAGATAAAAAGCGGCAATCAGGAATGCCGATGCGAGCACCATCATCCATCCGTGCAGCGTGAGCCATTCCGGCAGGTGAACCTTCCCAAGGAGGGGCAGCTTCCAGTACGCCGAATTTTGTGCCTTGCCCAGCACATAGGCCATAACGGCCTCGTTTCGAACGGCTTGGTCGACTGCGGCTGCAACGGGTTCGGCCATACTCAATTCGTCTCACACGTCCGAAGGCTCCACCGGGCCACGAGGATCACCTCGGCGGCCATCATCGCTATGTAGGCTGCCAACAACGACCCGAGAAACGGCACTGCAGGAAGGCCCGTGGACAGTAAAGCGGCTGCCGCAAGAACAAGGGCCCCGACGCGGAGAGCGCCGCTCCCGATGGCCAGACCCACTGCAGCCGGTTTGCGGTTCATCGCCACGCGGTAACAATAAAGGCCGATGAGCGACTGAACAATTCCAATGAACGCGCCAAGGAGTCGGACCTCGGGCAGAGAAGGACCGGGGACGAGCATCGCCAGGGCTAGAGCAGCCAGCGAAGCTCCCACGATGATCCGTTGGTCATTCGCGACGGGCATGCTCATTCGAGGGCGGCCGGTGAGTCGGCCCACCTTTCGCGTTTGTACTTCGCGCGACTTTCCACAATTCATACAAAATATAGATGAATCCCAAACCGGCGCCGCACAGCGTCAATAACACTCCGTCTCCGCGTTTCTGGTCGAGCCAGTACCCCAAACCGGTGAAAACGGCCATTCCGACCGCCAGTTGCAATCCGAGTCCGGCGGCTGAATGAACCGGTGCACCCGAGTTTGATTTGGACTCAGCCATGGCCTGAAGGATCGGTCGCGCGCCGCGTTTATTGCTAACAAATTGCAAATTCCTAGAGAGGGTTCCTAATCATGTCCAGAAAAATCAAGGCCAGGTACCTCGATCCGACACCGTTTTCTCTGTTGCTCCTGAGTTTTCGTCGGCGAAGAGATTCCGTGGAGCCATTCGATCGGCAGCGAGTCGGAAACCACGGGCTTCAGCGCCAAATAGCATAAATGCTTACCAATATCGAAGGCGAAGACATTTTTGCCATCTGCATTATGTGTATATCCTTCTGACTTGCGATTTGGTTTGCTTGGATATAAGGCGAGATGCAGAAGCGAGTCGCTTGGCTTGGATTCGTGACGTGGGTTGCGAGTTTCATTTGCGCACCCGCCAATGATTTGTTTCTGACCGTTCGTTCGACGAATATTTTGCGGTCCTCAGACGCCGGTGCGACGTGGTCAACGCTCCTGATTCGACCCGGAGCTCAATTTCGGAATCTGGCCGTAAGCACTGACGGTTTTCTCTTTGTAAACGACCTGAATGCCAACACAACAAATGCCCGCGCCATTTATGCCATTTTGATCACCAACGGATCCTTTGTCGCGACGAACGTTTATGACGCTACGGGTAGCTTCAATACCCATCCGTTGGGATGGCATAACGGATTTGTCTACGTGAGCGCGGGGTCGGCCGGCGGTTCGAATGTGCTGAACTTTGGGGTCAGCGCCTTCAATGGCGCCCATTTTGCGTCGGTGCCGATGCAGAATGCCGGGATTAGCAATTGGCAGGCGAATGACTTCGTGTTCCGCGAGGTCAATGGAACGAATTATGTTTTCATGAACGGCTCTTCGGGGCCGTTTCTCCGGCGGGCGACAGTTGATGCCACCAATGGCTTCCTGAGGTCGATGATTTCCATCTCCAACATTCCGGCTTCCGGCTCCTTCCCCTCGAATTTTACGGGACTCGATATTTCTCCGCTGGGTCGCATGATCGTGATCGGCGACAACGGCATCTGGATGTCGGCGACCGGGGCCATCGCATCGACTACCATCGTCTTCAGCCAGGCCTTCGCCTTTTCCACCACGGAAAACACATCGACCGGGGATATGGGTCCGCGCGCACGCGACGTGGTTTTGATCGACACCCAACTGGTGGCCATTTCGGACCAGTACGTCTACCGGTTCGCCTTCGACGATACCCTTGGGACCATCCAGTTCATGAGCGCAAATGCTCACGGGTACAACACGCCCAGTGTGGAAATGATCAAGGCGCCCTCTTTCTTCCCACCTCCACCGCCGCCACCTCCACCGCCACCGCCTCCGCCGCCTCCGCCGCCAGCGACCAACCCTCCGCCGGCCAGCAGTCTGTGGACAAACGGCCATAACTATTCTTACGCGTTGCAAACCGCCCTGCTATTCTACGAATTACAACTGGCAGGGCGATTGCCGCCGACCATCCGGCTCGAATACCGGGGCGACGCCTGCCTGCGAGACGGCTCCGACGTGGGGCGAGACCTGACAGGCGGCTGGTTTGATGCGGGCGATGGCATGGTGTGGACGGGCAACGACGCATTCGGGGCGTCCCTCCTGGCGTGGAGCCTGGTTATGCATCGGCCGGTGTTTATTCAGACTCACCAGTACCGGATTGCGATGGATCGTCTCCGGGAGATCAACGAGTACTTTTTCAAAATTGTCGAGACGAACTCCGCCGGCTCAATCGAACGGATTTACTGTGGGAAGGGAGCGCTGCGCGACTCTCCGCCCCTGGACCCGGCTCCCGTGAACGACCGAACCGTGGGTGTGCCCAACGAGGTAATCGACACGCCGGTGGGGGGCGTGCCACAATCTATCCGCCCTTCGTACTGGGTTGATGCGACAGTGGGAGGCGCGGATGTCGCCGGCGCGGTGGCCGCGGCTATGGCAGCTTCGTCGATTGCATTTCGTGAATATGGCGATGAGGCCTATGCCGATGGTCTCCTGGCTACCGCGCGACTGGCGATGAATTGGGGATTGAGCAACCGCAATACCAGCACGTCCACCCGCCGAATGACCAGCGGTTCCCCGGTGACTATCACGAATTATCCCGGCCGCTTGACGAATTACTGGCCCCGGCTGCTTTACGCTGCGGCCTGGTTGCATCGTGCGGAAGTCGCGGCGTCAACGCCCGGTTATTCGACCCAATGGATCGGCATCGCGCTTTCGCTCTACAACGAGCCGGGTAATGCGCGAAACCGCAACCGGCACTGGTCTGATTTTCGGTCGGGGTTTGAACAGAATGGCGCATATGCGTTGCTCGCCGCCGATACAGGCTTGTCCCCATTTGTGACCGAGGTCAACGCCTACGCGAATTTTTGGCTATATGCCCGCGAGTTGTCCACCGATCCCCGCACGACACCCGCCGGCTTCGTTTCCCGTAGTCCGGGCGCGTCTTGGAATATCAATTCTCTGATGGACCAGGCCCCGCCGCTTTTGGAATGGGCAGATTCGATCTATAATACCGATGCCGTCCAACGCTCGAATCTGGTCGCTCTTTACACAGGCACGTACACCCAAGGCACGAAAACCAATCTCTGCCCGGTCCACCAACTCGATTACATACTTGGCGATAATCCCTACGGACTGTCCTACCTTGCCGGATACGCCTCGCGAAACCGGAGCTGGGTGAGCAATCTGCATCATCGCGCCGCCCAGTTCCAATACGGTGGCTTTGGAACGCCCGCAGCCGATAAAGCTCCTTGGAATACATCGGTTCCGTGGGGGGCATTGGCTCCGGGGCCGGACGGCAGCGATTACTATCCCGCTTACGTACCCTTGACCAGTAACGTCGTCTATGGCCATCAGGAACCCATTATCTACTCTGGCGGCTTATTGACCGTTCTGGCTCGCAACATCGCCCGCGGCAGCACCAATACCTGGGCGCCAATCGAGACGTTTCCCCCATGGACCCCGCGAAGCACGAATTATTGGGTCGAGTCGTTTTTTGTAGAGGCCTATGCAGATACAAATGGAGTGATCCAATGTTTTGTGAACAACCGCGCTAGCCTGCCCCCGCGGGAAATCAATACGCTCGGTTTCCGCTACTACTTCACGCCGGATGGCGTTACCGGTTCTGCCGTGGTCTGTTCCGCAACCGGTGTTGGATTACTGAGTGGAGAATCTGTATCGACGGCCGGACCATTCCAGGTACCCGGGACCTCGAACTGGTACTTTGAGATTCGACTTCACAATGCCTACATCGTTCCCGGCGACTACCAGCGATATCGGCGCCGCGTTCAGCTCGAATTCAGCCAGCCCTGGGGAACATTTGACCGCGGAAATGATTTTTCCGGTGCGTCGATCGACGCCTCTCAAAAAACGATCCGCAACATCCCGGTCTACGATACATCGACATCGCCATGGACTCCGCTGGGCGGGTTTGAACCCTCTTCCGGTTACATTCAATTCCGGAGAGCGCGCATCAACAACTTTCTCGAGGGAGCCGGCGCGGCCACTGTCATCGTCGAACGCGTCGGCGGAGTTCAAGGCACCGTGTCCGCTCGAGTGGTCTGCGTGAGTGGCACGGCGGCAGCGGAATACGATTTCTTTGGCCCGACCGGCGCGTCGGCTGTGGTCCAGTGGGGACCCGGGCAATGGGGTGAGCGGATCATTGCGATTCCGATTGTCAACGATTCCTACGATGAAGGACGTCACGAATTTTCCATTCGACTGGATCTCTTCGGCGCGTCGGCGGGCGCCGTCACGTCCGCGATTGTGACCATCGAAGATGACGATTGGGGAGGGCCTGCGGATCCGGGCGAACCGTTGGTTATTTTCGGGAACGGGCGCGCCATCGCCGACGGGGATGCCACCCCGGATCCATCGGACCATACGGATTTCGGGTCTGCCCTATTGTATGACCCCACCGGCGCGGTTGAACACGTCTTTACGATTCGCAATAACAATTCGACGAGCTACCTCTATCTCGCGGGACCGTCGCCCGTGTCGCTTTCCGGACCGGGAGCGGCTCAATTTGCCGTCCTCAATCAGCCGCTTTCGCCTATCCCGCCCGGCGGCTCTTCCACATTCGCTATCCGTTTCTCGCCGACATCCGCGGCCACTCACGCTGCGATGGTGACCGTGTCCAATTACTTTTCACCGGATCTCGCCTACACCTTCGCGATTCGGGGACGGGGCGAGGGCGGCCAACCGATCCTCCGAGCAGGCGCGCCGGCGCTCTACGAAGCTCTGCCCCCGTCATCTTCTCGCTCGGCGAGTTTCCGCATCTTCAACGACGGTCGCGCCGAGCTCACATGGAGCGCCCGATTGCCGACGAATTATCTGGTCCAGACATCGACCGACCCCGGCGGTCCAAGCTATGACTGGCTGGAATTGACCAATATCCCCGGCGTGGCGACGGCCGAATTCGAGAACAGCTCCGGGACATTGACGCCCAATACGAGCGATCGAGATGACCTTGTTTCTCGAACCATTTCCCTCGGCTTTGAATTTCCCTACTTTGGGACCAATCGGTCGCGCATACGAGTCTCGTCGAACGGACTGATCATCTTTGGCACGAACTTTGTCGGACAGTACGCAAATCTTCATCTGCCCAATACGGCCGCGTCGAATGACATCTTGGCGGTGTGGTGGGATGATTTGTATCTGATCGGGCGGACGAGCCAGGTTTATTACGCCCGCGTCGACGCCGACACCTTCGCTGTTACATGGCACGATGTCTGTTATTACAGCGACCGCATCGCTCGCATGAGCTTCCAGGCCCTTCTGAAACGGGATGGCCGGATCATCTGCCAGTATAAAAACGTTCTCCGATCTCCAGATGCCGCCACAAGCGGTTATACCATCGGTCTTCAGGGACCGCCCTCGGTCGGCCTCACACATGCCTACCGGGTGCCCACCGCGGAAAGCGGGGTAGCCATCGAGTTTCTGCCGCCGCCTCAGACGCTCTATGATGTTCCCGGTCAGCCCTCCGACATGGTCGTCATCCAAGGATCTTCAACCGGCCTTGTTTCGCCGAGTGCTTTCCATGACCTCGCTTTCTCGCTCACTTCGAGCGGCCTGCTCTCCGGTCAGATCTATCCCACGATCCTGACGATTACGAGTAATGACACGAACGCGCCTGAAAAGCGGGTCCTTTTCTCCCTGGCCGTCACTTCGGTTTACGACTTCGCCAGCGCCAATGTGACCAATCGACCTTGGGAGAGCAACGGCACGTGGAATGCAACAGGACGGTTTCCGGGTCCGCATGATCTCATCCATATCACGCAGGGCGGCGGTTCGCTTCGCGTGGATGGGCCGCGGACGATTGCCTCCCTCGTGATCAGTTCCGCAGCTCCCTTCGCCGTTTCCGGTCATCGGTTTCACGGCGCAGGCACCGGGGCTGTGCTGACGATACAAGACAAATTGATCATTCAGTCGGGCGGCTTGCTCGTCGGGAGCTGGAGCGGCGTCGTGCGGGTCGTCGGCGATGTCGAAATTCGTGGCGGAATCCTCGGATTTTCCTCCAATTTCGCGAATGGCCGACTCGACCTCACGAACGCAGCCCTCGTCTTGGCGGGTGGGGTTTTCGAACCGCTCCAAGTTGTTAGCGGAATGATCCTTCGCGCCGAACTCGGCGCCGGCGACCTTAATCTTGGCAACGGCGGCGCCCAAATCCGCGTACCGACCACCAACTGGTTTACCCTGACTCGCCGGCTCACAGGCAGCGGCGGTTTCATCAAGAGCGGAACAGGAAATCTCCTCCTCTCGGCGCCGTATGCCGATGCGCGAGGGGTCCTGGAACTTCGCCAGGGGATCACTCGACTTGGCGCCAACGAGGCGTGGACCAGCGACATCTTATTCAATGGAGGTCTTCTGTCCGTCTACGGCTGGACAGCCCACGTCGGTCGCCTCAGGCTATCGACAGATTCAGTTCTTTCGTTCCTCAACGGCGGGCGCCTGGAAGCGGCGGCTTCCACGGGCGAAACTTGGACGGGTGTGCTGTGGGTCACCAATTTCACTGTGGGGACTTCATTCCTTCGAGTCGGCAAAGACCGCAACGGCCTGACCGACGCGCAACGATCCCTTATTCGCATCCAAGGCGGAGCGGTCGACCAGGACGCGAACGGCTACATATTCCCCGTTTCCGCCTACACCGACCTTGAACGATGGCGGCTGGTGCACTTTGGGACGCCTTCAAATACAGGTCACGCTGCCGATGCCGCCGATCCGGATGGAGACGGAATACCCAACCTGGAAGAGTGGATCGCCGACAGCAACCCGAATGCGTCCAACGCGGCATTTTCCGTCACGGCCGTTTCGCTCGATGAATCTACAGTGGAGGTCTGGTTCGATTCGTCGACGGGCCGGGTTTACACGTTGCAGGCCTCGGATGAACTCCACTCGGGTGTGTGGTCGAACGTTGCCGGACAAGTAGATCAGCCCGGTTCCGGTTCGCTCACCAATTTGATCGGGCCGGCCGAACCGGCCAAATTCTATCGCGTTCGGATTCGGGTTCCGTAAATCGGCCGCGGATTTCCGAATCCGTTTTGGGGAACGCGCGAAGAATCGGCTATTGACTCGTCCCAGCCGCAGGACGAATGACCCTGACTGTCGAGGCGATCGGCCCCTCTACCGAGGCCGGGATGTTGTTGTCTGCAGCCTTGTTGGCGGTATCATCACTTCAGTCCGGGCGATGGAATGCGCGCGGCGGAAAGGCGGAGAGCATGAACCACAAAGCTATAGTTCGGGAGTACCTTCGCGAACGAAGACAGGAAGAACTGGTCGTCGAATCGTTTCCATTCATCACGATCTCTCGGGAAGCCGGGGCAGGGGGCCGAACGCTCGCTGGGGAAATCATCCGTCAACTGGAATCGATGTATCCGGGATCGTTTGGAACGGGATGGGAGGTGTTCGACCAGAACCTCGTTGACCTGATTGCCGAGGACCCGTCGCTCTCGTCATCGTTGGCAGACCTCGTTCATGAGGAATATCGTTCCGAAATCTCGCGAACGGTCACCGAATTGATCCTTCAACGCTCCGAGCATTACGAATCGTATAAACGGATCTTTGAGGTCATTCGGATCCTCTGCACGATTGGTAAATGCGTCATCGTCGGGCGAGGAGGCGTGTGCGTTACTCAACGGATGCCACTCGGCGTCCACATCCGGCTGGTGGCCCCCGTGGAGCAGCGCGTTCGACGACTGATGAATCTGCTTGGCGCCAGCGAGACAGAGGCGCGAGAGGTCATGACTCGCCAGGACGAGGCGCGCCGAAGGCTGGTTCGGGATTTCTTCAGCAGGGATATTTCCGACACGATGCTGTATGACGCCGTGTTCAACACCGGCCGCACCAGCCTTACAGAAATTGCCGCGTTTGCGGCTCGCGCTGCCAAGCGCAAGCTCGACGAGCACAAGGCCAAACTTCTCCAGCAGAATGTCGTGACTTGACAATTTGAAAAATGCGTATAACCTACTTTTCCGATAGGTGAAATCGAAAAATGCCAGCAAAACCCGATTTAACGCCCATTGAACGAGATAAACTGACGATCGATCCCGATTTCGACTTCAAAAACGACATCGCGGCCCGACCGTTTGAGGACCTGCGCACCAACGAAATCGGCATGTTCAAATGGACTGGCATTTACCATCAGCTCCAAAAGGGCTTTTTCATGATGCGTCTGCGCATTCCCGGCGGCCTGGTCACCGCGACGCAAATGGAGCGCATTGCGGATGTGGCCGCCCGTTATGCGCAGGACCAAATTTGCATCACCACCCGCATGACCATTCAGTTCCACTGGCTTCGGAAAGAGGACCTCTACAAAGTCCTCGAAGAGCTGGCGGAAGTCGGGTTGGATTCCAAAAACGCCTGCGGGGATGTGACGCGGAACATCGTAACGTGCCCCCTCCAAGGCGTTTGTCCGCATGAGGTAACCGATGTCCGCCCGATGCTCTTGGCCATCGCGAATGATCCTGAAATTCGGGACGAACAGCGGAACCTGCCCCGAAAACACAAGATGAGCGTGAATGGGTGCGGCCGCGCCTGCGGCCAAACCCTCATGAACTGCCAGTCCTGGCACCCGGTCAAGCGAACCGGAGCTGACGGCTCGGAGCAAATCGGGTGGGCCTACTACGCCGGCGGCGGACTGGGTGCGCGCCCCTACATGGCGAAGGCGATCTTTTCGTGGGTTCCCGAGGACCTGGTGTTGCACGTGACCCGCGCGGCAACAGAAGTGTATCGCCGCACCGGCAATCGGAGGGTCCGCGCTTTCGCTCGCTTGAAAATGGTGGTCGACCAGATGGGCGCGAGGGGATTTGGGGAGGCGGTGCTCGAGGTCCTCCGCGAACGGGGGATCCAAGGGATCGAGCGAATAGAGTTCGCGGAAGGCCCGCCGAACATCGGGGAAATGTTTACCGACGGGCAGAATGTTATCCCGCAACGACAGCCGGGATTCAATACGGTCCGCGTGATGATTCTTCGGTCGGAATTGACCTCGGCGCAGGCTCGCCAGTTCGCCGACTGGTCCCGGCGCTACGGCGATGGCACGCTCATGCTGACCGCGAGGCAAAATATCCAGATTCGTTTCGTGCCGGACCGCCATGTCGAGCCCCTCCTGCAGGAAATTCGGGCCGCCGGATTTGTCATGGACGGCCACGAACGCCTGCCCGATATGGTGGCGTGCGTCGGCACGACGCAGTGCAATCTCGCGGTGTCCGACACGCCCAACACCTATCGTCGGCTCTACGACGAGCTGGCGACGGACCGCGCATTATGGGAGGCCGTTGGAACCTTGCGGATTCACATGAACGGTTGTCCGAACTCATGTGCCCAGCACTGGATTGCTGACATCGGGTTGCGGGGCATGCGCAAGGAA
Organism: Kiritimatiellia bacterium; assembly: GCA_025054615.1. Classification (NCBI taxonomy): domain Bacteria; kingdom Pseudomonadati; phylum Kiritimatiellota; class Kiritimatiellia; species Kiritimatiellia bacterium. The sequence goes on along the minus strand of JANWZO010000022.1, from coordinate 19,058 downwards.
ACAGAGCGCGGCAGCGAGGAGGGTTTCAACATCTGCATTGGAGGCGGCCTATCGGGCCCCGGATATATCGGCCGTTCCGTTTGCGATGTCCCGGCTACGGCGGTTGTGCCAACTGTCCGCCGGATGTTGGAAATTTATCTGGCACGCCGGGAGAGTCCCGCGGAGACCTTTGGCGCCTTTGCGCGAAGAGTCGGCGCGGCGCAGATGGCGGAATGGCTGGGCGTGCCATACGCCCCCGACGAACCGGTCAACGAGCGCAACCAGCGCCTCCAGCGCGTTTTCGACGAGGCGCTCAGCGAGACCTCCCCATGGTAGTCGATGTCGAAAAACAAATACGTGAGGCCGAGTGGCTGATCGGCGTTCATAAATACGATGACGCAATCGAGGCCCTCCGCTCGCCGGACGCCCCGAACGACCCGCGGCGCTGTGCGATGTTGGCGCGTGCCTATCACGCCCGCGGCGACACGCGGGGCGATGTATATGCCTCGCACTATTTCGCTGTGCGGGCGATGGAACTCGGCAGCGACGACATCCAGATGCCCGCCATTGCGGGGATCGCCGCCTTCAAGAAGGAGCGCTACGCGGAGGCCGTCAAATGGCTTCGTCGGTATGTCCGCGAAGATTCAGGGCACGCTTCGCATCATCTGTTGGGTCTCGCACTACTACACAACGGACAAGCAGCCGAGGCAATTCCACACCTGAAGCGGGCAGTCGAACTCGCGCCGAAACGGGCCGATTATGCCGAAGCGCTCGCCCGTGCGGAAGCCGCGGCCCGCGGCGAGCCCATCGACGGTAAAACCGGCCGGGCCTGGAGAAAGGCACCCGTTGGCCTCGGCGGCCCGAACGACGAACGCCCCTACGGCGTCCCCACGCCGTACCGCAACAACGCGATCTCCGTGCTCCGGGGCATCGGCACGCACCCGAAAGATTTTTACTGGCTGGACAAAAACATCCCCTGCCAGAAAGCCTGTCCGGCCGGTACGGACATCCCTGGCTACCTCGCAGCGATTTACCGCGGCGACTACGACCTTGCCTACAAAATCAATCTGCACGACAACGTCTTCCCGGCCATCCTCGGCCGCGTCTGCTCGCGCCCTTGCGAGGCGGAGTGCCGACACGGCTGGCAGGGGCTCGGCGAACCGGTCGCCATTTGTTTTTCCAAACGCTCGGCCGCAGATTTCAAGCGTCAGGGACTGGTCGTGCTGGAGCCGTGGTTTCCGCCCACCGGCAAAAGGGTCGCCGTGGTCGGCGCAGGCGTTGCGGGCTTGGCTGCGGCGCGAAACCTCGCTCTCATGGGGCATGACGTCACGGTTTACGAAAAGCACGACAAGCCCGGTGGCATGCTTAATCAGGGGATCCCGGAGTTTCGGCTCCCGCGCGACATCATCGACAAGGAAATCGAGCAAATCCGGCGCCAGGGAGTGAAAATCATTTGCAACTCCCCCGTGGGCCCGAAACTGCCGCTTGAGAAATTGGTGGCAGAGTACGACGCCGTGATCCTCGCGGCGGGCACGCTGCGCCCAAACATGCTCGACCTGCCAGGCGCGGACCTCAAGGGCATCCGCCACGGGTTGGCCTTCCTGCTCGAAGCAAACGAGCTTCGAAAATCCGATATTGGCGAGCACATCGTGGTGATCGGCGGCGGCTTCACGGCCATGGATTGCGCGCGAACAGCCGCGCGGCTCGGGGCGCAAACCGTCGAGCTTGAGCTCGAGACGAGCGAGAAGGGACAGCCGATCCTCCTCAGGCCCAAGGGCGAGTCGGTGAAGGTTCTTTACCGGCGCTCGCAGTCCGAAATGCTGATCACACCCGGCGAGCTCGAGGAGCTGACGCACGAAGGCATCCCGATGCATTTCATGGTGGCGCCCAAAGCCTTCATCGGCGACTCGTCGGGCCATGTCCGGGCCATGCGGTTTGTTCGCACGAAGCTCGGCGACCCCGATGCCAGCGGACGTCGCAGGCCCGTGGAAATCCCTGGATCCGAATTCGAGATTCCCGCTGACACGGTCCTGCTGGCCACCGGCCAGTTCCCCGGCACAGAATGGATCGAGGGCGCTCTCCGCGAAAAGCTTGTCGACAACGATGAATGGCTCAAAAGCGGCCGCAAACACACCACCGCGGTCGACAAAATTTTCGTCGCGGGCGATTTCGCGACCGGCGCCAGTTCACTCATTCAGGCCATCGCCCACGCGAAGGAAACTGCGCGCCATGTCGACCGCTTCCTCATGGGCGAGGACCGGCTCCGCGACGTCGCAGTCGTCGAAGATGTTCGCCAGACCGGCCGCATCCGGGAAATGGATTACGTCAACCGCCAGCCCATGCCAACGCTCCCGCTCGAAAAGCGGGCACTTACGGCGGAAGTGGAGCTGGGCTACGATCCGGCCACCGCGACGGATGAGACGCAACGCTGCTACCTCTGCCATTACAAATTCGAAATCGATCCCGACAAATGCATCTTTTGCGACTGGTGTTTGAAGGCGAAGCCTCGGCCGGATTGCATCGTCAAGGTCGCCGAGCTGATTTATGACGGCCAGGACCGCATCGTCGGTTATACGCGCGCGCGAAACAGCGAAACGACCAAGCTGATCTGGATCAATCAGGCGGACTGCATCCGCTGCGGGGCTTGCGTCGACGCGTGTCCCGTGGACGCGATCAGCATCCAGCGCGTGAGCAAACGGACGATCCGCACCACCGATCAGACGGCCACCGTCGACCTGCCCGTCCGGTTCGAGGTCTGAACGGCCCCGCCTGAGCCTGATTTCCGTTTCCCTCGCGGCACGGATTCGGTACGGTCCGATCCCATGATTTCGCCCTGGGTTCAGGTCGATTTGGGCCTGCTGGACAGGAACATCCGCGCGGTCCGGCTGGCCCTGAATTCCAGAACCTCGGTTGTGCTGGTGGTAAAGGCTGACGCTTACGGACACGGGCTGATTCCGGTTGTCCGGCAGGCGGCCCGGTCGGGAGTGACGTGGTTCGCCGTTGCCTATTTGCGGGAGGCAATCAACGTTCGTCGCACGGCGCCGGACGCCAACATCGTAATCCTCGGCGCGGTTTCACCCGAGGACGTTCGCACCCTGATCGAGGAACGTCTATACCCGATCGTTGTCGACGAGGCGCATGGGATGGCCCTTGCCCGCGCCGCGCGCGCGATCGGCGCGACTCTGCACGCCCACCTCAAAATCGATACCGGAATGGGCCGATTCGGCGTTCCGTGGGAAGAGGCCGTACCGATCTACGAGCGTCTGGCCCGCCAGCCGGGCCTCGCCATCACGGGTCTTTGCACGCACTTCGCGTCCGTCGAAGCCAGGCGTCCCTCGTTGGGACCTCTCCAGATGGAACGCTTCCGGCAAATCGATGAACAGATTCGATCCCGCTCGGTTCACCCCCTGTTCCGGCATGTCTCTAGCAGCCGCGCGTTTTTGATCCAGCCCGATTGGGACCTCGACGGCATCCGCCCGGGCATCGCGGTCTATGGATACGGCGCCCGCGAGCGCGGCATGCGCATCCAGACCGAACCGGTCCTCCAATGGCGCACCGGCGTAATGCAGGTCAAACGCGTTCCTTCTGGAACGCTGGTCGGCTACTACAGCACCTATGTCACACCTGCGCCCACCACGCTCGCGGTCATCGCCGTCGGCTACGCCGATGGATACCACCGAGCGTTGAGCAATCGCGGTCACGTCCTCATCGGCGGTCGGCGCTGCGCCGTTGTCGGCCGCGTTAGCATGAACTGGATTGTCGCCGACTGCGGACTGAATGCCGATGTCTCACCTGGCGACGAGGTTGTTCTTATCGGCCAGCAAGGATCCGAATCCATCTGGGCAGACGAACTCGCCCGGCAGGCCCGTACCATCCCCTACGAAATCCTCACCAGCATTCACCCGAACATCGAACGCCGCTATGTGAGTTCGCCGAGCCTCCCTCTGTTTGGAGATCCGCAAAGAGTCTAATAAAAATTTTGCAAAATTCTTGCTTAGTAAATCCTATAGATAGTCATACTACATCGTTGTGAATCGTTTTTTAGTCATCTTACGGATCGTTGGCATCGCGTTCATCGCGACGAGCGCTTCTGCTTCGTTTATCGCTTTCGATTCCGCGTCCGATCCCGCCTATTCGGGTGGATGGACGAATGGGTCCAACGGAGGATACGGATTTGGCCCTTGGGTCCTCACACATCCGTTTCCGTCCATCGCATTCGGGATCGGCCCGTCCACGGAAAACGACGATGGGGTCGATGATGGCGTTCTGTGGGGACTCGCAAACGATGGCGATATCGGCAACGCCTTTCGTCTGCGTGGCGTCGACCAGACCGCCACCGCGGGGCGACGATTCCTCCACGGACCTCTGACGGTTGGCCAGACTTTTTCGATCGAATTCGACAACGGGTGGCAAAATGAGGCATTATACGCCATTCGGTTGTATGAGACCGATTCCTCATTCAATCCAATAAATCTTTCCTTCGAAGTTTTCCTCCAACTCTCCGCGTTCTATGAGCGAGGTCCCGGTGATACTTGGCTGCAGCATGGGACAGAAGGCGTTCGCCTCGATTTCACGATTACGGGCACCGTTGACTACGGTAGCTACACGAACTACGCGTATTCGGCGACGCTCACAAGGCGCGACGGCGTGGCGTCGAACGTAACAGGTGAGGTTAGCTATCTGCCAAACTACGTCCAGGCAGCGAACTTGGTTCCATTTGGCGGCAACCCCGTTCGCGAAGGGTTCTATATCAACAGGATGTCGATCGTTCCCGAACCGGCATCGGTTGCCTTCATCGCCCTCGGCGCCGCCGTTATCGGCTTCGCTCGCCGCAAAAATTTCCATCGTATGTAAAAATTTTTTTCGCGGCTTCCATGCCATGGAAATTACAGGGCATGGAAAAAATCGCCGTCCTTCGAAACTAACGGGGCGCTGCACCCAGATCGACGCGGCGGGTGGCGAGTCGGGCGAGGAGATCCTCATCGTGCGAGGCGATGATCATGGGCAGGTGCGACGCAGCCAATTCACGGACCAATCGATCTCGCGCGTGTTCGTCCAGACCCGCCGTTGGTTCATCTAGCAGCAGCGCGCGGGGCTCCATGACGAGGACCGTCGCCAGCGCGACCAGCCGCTTTTCGCCCTCGGACAGGCGGTAGGTGATGCGCCCGGCAAGATGACGGATGCCGAGGCGCTCCAGCGTGTCGACGACGGCGCGCTCCACCCGGTCTCGCGGCCATCCGAGGTTGAACGGGCCGAACGCCACGTCTTCATCCACGGTCGCGCAGAACAACTGATCATCCGGATTTTGGAAGACGAGCCCCACCTCGCGGCGCAGCGCGAGAAAATCCGTCTCCGTCTTGCACAGGAACCCGCGGTGCCGGATTTCGCCGGCCTGCGGGCGAAGCAAACCCATTGCGAGGTGGAGCAGCGTGCTTTTTCCCGAGCCGTTGGGGCCGGTCAGTCCGATCCGCTCGCCCTCGGAAAGCGCAAGAGAAAAACCTCGAAAAAGCGGGCGCCCAAAGGGATGCGCGAATTCGATGCCGGCGAGTTCAAGGATAGGACCACTCATCCCCGACCCCCCAGAACGAGCAACGCGGCAAAAGCGAGGCCGACCGCCACAAACACTCCGTCGAGCGGTCGGAATCGGAAATGGTGAAGCAAAGGAAAGTCGCCGCGGTAACCCCGGCACTTCATCGCGCCGAGGATCCGGTCCGCGCGATCGAGGCTCCGCACCAGGAGCATTCCCACGAGACGGGTGAGGCTCCGATAGGTGTGAGCATTCGGGCGCGGCCGAAATGCGCGCGCGCGCATCGCCCGCTGCATCCGCTGCTGCTCGAGCCACAGCACCTCGGCATATCGCACGGCAAGGAGCAGGACGTGAACAAGCGGGCGCGGAACCCGCAGGTGCGCGAGGGCGTGAGCGAGAGCACCCGCCTCGATCGTGCTGATGAACAGCGTGATGGCCAGCAACATTGCATTGGCCCGCGCGGCAATCGCGGCCGCGAACCGCCAGCCTTGTGATGGATCCAACAGAGGAATCGTGGCCCACCAGATTAGAAGAAATAGATTGAGCGCGATAAAGCGCGGAGCAATCGACCGCAACGGCAGTCGAGCGGCGAGGGTGAGGGCTGCGAGCGCGCCACATGCCACGGAGAGGGCCCTTAGGTCCGAAACGGCCGAGAGCGCAAATAGCCATGCCGCACAGACGGCGATTCGCGCTCGCGGATCGATGCGGTTCAGGGTGGCGGGCGCCTCAATCGCGGCGAGCAGGGCCATGGAGCAGCCCTCCCTCGATCAGCAACTCCGGTCGGACCTTCATCAGGAATCCCGCAATGCCCGCAGTGATGACGGCCTCGACAGCGATAATTGGGGCGTGAGCGGCAAATAGCAAAGCGGCTGCGCCGACGAAGCTGCGGTCCGAGAGCGCAAGCGCTAGGGCGGCCAGCGCTCCGCTGGACGCGATCGACAGAGCCGCCGTGCCGCCGGCGACTAGCGGTGCCCATCGCGCGACCGCGGGCGATCGGTTCATCCAGGCACGCGCAGCGGCGCCCAGCAAGGCGGCAGGTCCGGCCAGAATGGTCGTATTCGCGCCGAGGACCATTAGTCCTCCAAATCCAAACAACACGGCTTGTAAAAAAAGCGCTACCAGGATGGCTGGAAAGGCCCGCATGCCGAGAAGCAGCCCGCAAAGCCCTGACAGAATCAAATGAACGCTGCCCGGCCCGATCGGCACATGGATCAGCGAGGCGACAAAAAAAACGGTCGTGAGCATCGCGACCCTCGGAATGTCATCGTCTCGAATGGCGCGCAGTCCAATGGCGGTTCCGGCCGCCGCTGCGAGGCCGCCCCCTAGGAGAACGGGTCCAGACAAGATGCCTTCAGCGATGTGCACGGTCAGACGCGCCTGCGCACCATGAACCAGGTCCCAAACAGTCCCCAAATCACGGCCACGCCGGTGACGACTGGCCAGAACAGCGGTCGGGCAGGGGGTGGGGGCGCCGGCGGGGTGTGCATAGCGGGGCTGGCTTCGAGGGTGGTTTCCAGCGCGTGGCCCATGCCGTCATCAACTCGAATTCGCCAGGATCCGGCGGTGAACGGGAAAAAAACGAAGCGGCCTTCACGGTCGGTCGACCCCTGCTGGAACACGCGATCCTCGCCCGGAGCGTACACTGTTACCTCGACAAAAGCTGCCGGCGAGCCGTCCGCATAGCGGGCGGCGATGCCCGCGCCGCCGGAAAGGGGGTCGGCCGTGATCGCATGCGCCCAAAGAAGGCGGGGAACCCACGCCATCAGCGCGGCGAACCGGGCAGCACGAATCATGGCGACACGTCAAACACAAGAGTGGCGGTTTGCCCTCTGTCCGAAACGGCGGCCAGATGACGGCCAGACTTCCGCGGCGAAAAGGTCGAGGGGAGGTCAGCGCCAGTTTCAACCCAGCTCGTGCCTCCCTCTGCGGCCATAATTTGAACCTTGGCCCGGATTCGGATGCCGTCCCGCAGGACAGCGAGCGGGAATGGCTCATTTCTCCGCGCATCTTCGACACGGGCCAGCGGCACGATTTCAAGGCCCTGTCCGCGGGAGTAGTCGGCCGGTTCGCTTTGCGCGTTTTGCGGAACAAGGATCAGCGAAGCCCAGTGGGCAGGCTCCTCCAGGTGTGGACGCTTGAGCACCAGGGTGAGTCGAGCAGCGCAGCCTCCGGGCGCGGTATAGAGCGCCCGGCGCTGCCCGCCCTCCGCGGTTGAGGCCAATTCTTCGCGCGCCCCCGCGCACTCCGCATAAAAAGCGGCGATGAGACGGTCCGCGACGGCCAATTCCGACGCTGGGAAATAGTGGCCGCATCGGATGAAGAGTTCGACCGGCTGCCCCGGCTCCGGCCGTAGGCTGGCCGCGTCCAGCCAGATCTCATGTGCGGAAGCGGAGAAAGCGGCCGCTGCGAGGGCGATGACGACGAGCCTCTTCAAAAGCGATGCATCAACGTGATGTTCGCGCGAGTGTAGCCGGCGCCTTCGCCGATTTCGAAGCCGGTTTTCAGGATCGTCTGTTCGTCGAACGGGATGTAAAGGCCGGGCAGAATGGACCAACTATTTTCGAGATCGTCGAACGAGCCGAAGAATTCAAGGCCGGCAGCCGTGCCGTGCGGCTGGCCGGTCAGTGACTCGCGGATCCCGAGCCCCCACTCCTGGTAATCTTCGTCGCCCTCCCAGCCGGCAGTGAGGTTGAGCGTCACATTTCCGTGCGTGCCGAATTCGCGGGAGAGGATCAATGTCCCCTCGTAAACCTCTTCACTGTCGAGCAGCTCTTTGGCCCTATCGAAGGGGATTTCGAAAGAGGCCGAAATGGCGGCGTTGACGGGCGCGGCCTCGGTGAGGCGGTATTGCAGGGAGACGGTAAACGCCTCGAAAAATGGAGGTGGGCCGTGGGGCGCGAATTCCTCCTGGCGTTCCTCGACGACCAGACCATTGTTGAATTTTGCATAATGCGTGTGGACGTCGAACATCAGGCGGTCCGTGATGCCGTAGGCGAGGCCGGGCGTGAGTTCCCAATGATCCTGCTGGGGGTCGTTTTGATCCTCGCTCATGTAATCGTAATGAAGACGGGCGACCCGTTCGCCTTTCCGTGCCGTCGTGTAACTCTCGAGTTCGATGAACTCCAGCGCATGGTGCGCAAGGGCGGGCGCCGCCATCAGGGCCGCGAGAAAGGCGAGACGAACGCACATCCAACGATGAACGTCAGTAATAACTTTCATAAATTGGTAGTACTACTGTCTGCGCGTACCAGCGGCAAGAAAATTCAGAACCCGTTCCTCGAAGGGAGCGGTCGGCTTAGGAAGCGGCGCGCCCGTGAAGGTGGGACCCTGCCGCGCTCATGGTGATGGAGCCGTCCTTGACGCCGCGGAGCGAAATCAAGCGATCGGCGAGGTCTTGAGCCTTGGTCGCCCGGCCGCGCGCGATGATGACTTCAAGGCAATCGTCGTGGTTGAGGTGAATGTGCGTGGTCGACACGATTTCATGATGGAAGGCGTGTTGAATGTCGGTGAGCCGCTCTTGGAGCTGCCGTTGGTGGTGGTCGTACACAATCGTGATGACCGCAACGACCTCGCGGTTGTCTTCGACCCGTTGCTGGATCAGCGCGCGGCGAATCAGGTCGCGCACGGCTTCCGATCGGTTGTTGTATCGGCGCTCATGGAGCCAGCGGTCGAATTGACGGATCAGATCTGAATCAATCGAGACGGAAAATCTTTCAACCATATCGACATGATAGATATGGAGTTTCAAATCGTCGACGTCGATTCGCGTGGCGTCTCGAACCAAGCCTTTCTCCATTGGGCGACCCGTTCTGACAGGTCCGCGGCGCGGAGCAGGTCCGAAATGACCGCGCAACCATCCGCTCCGGCTGCGCGAAGCGCGGGCGCCCGTTCCGCGGTGATGCCTCCGATCGCGACGACAGGCCTACGTGTTAGGCTGCGGAGTTTGCGGAATCCCTCGATGCCGATCGGTCGGTGTGTGAACGATTTAGAGGGGCTTTCGAAGACGGTCCCGATCGCGATGTAGGACGGTTCGCACGCTTCGGCTCGGGCCAGTTCCGCCTCGTTGTGTGTGCTGATCCCGAGCCGGAGACCGGCCCCGAAAATCTCCTCCAGCGGAGCGCCGTCGAGGTCATCCTGCCCGAGATGGACGCCGTAGGCTCCGCTTTCGAGAGCGAAGGCCCAATCGTCGTTGATGATCAGGCGGACGCGGCGTTCGTCGGCGATCCGGACTGCGGCCTCGAGCCGCCGCCGCCGCTCTTCTTCGGAGATCCCCTTGATGCGGATTTGAACCAGGTCGAGGCCGCAGGCGGCTAGTTTGGGGATCCAGTCCGGGTGGTCGACGATGGGGTAGAGCCAAAACGGCTCCATGGGGACCGCTTTCATGGCCGGGCTGGCGCGTCATGCCAGAACGGCGTTCCTGCGACCGGCGTGCTCGGAGAGGCGAAGTCTCGGACCGGCATGAAGCCAGCCTCGAATCCGGCACGGCCCGCGCGGACGGCCTCCGCAAACGCCCGGGCCATGGTGACCGGATCGCGCGCGAGGGCGATTGCGCTATTTACGAGTACGGCGTCGAACCCCAGCTCCATGGCGCGGGCCGCTTCGGACGGCTTCCCGAGGCCTGCGTCGATTACAAGCACGGTGTCAGGTAGGCGGGCTCGGAGTGTTTTGAGGGCGAATTCGTTCACCAGACCCCGACCCGACCCGATGTAGGAGCCCCAGGGCATCACCACCCGGCATCCGACTTCGACGAGTCGGAACGCGGTGATGAGGTCCTCGGTGGTGTAGGGAAGCACCTCAAAGCCCTCACGGGTCAGGATGCGGGCGGCTTCAACCAGCGCGGCGGTGTCGGGCTGCAGCGTTTCGTCGTCGCCGATGACCTCTAGTTTGATCCAATTTGTCCCGAAGATCTCGCGGGACATTTGCGCGATGGTGACCGCCTCCCGGACGGTTTTGCATCCCGCCGTATTCGGGAGCACTCGGACGCCTAACGACCGCAGAAGCTCCCAGAACCGTTCTCCCGATTTTTCCCGAGGATTCTGGCGCCGGATGGCGACAGTGACAATGTCCGCGCCGCCCGCGCGGACGGCCTCGGCCATGATCGCAGGGGAGGGGTATAGAGCAGTCCCCATCAGCAAGCGGGAGACGGGGCGATAATCACCGATGACGAACTCCGGCATGGGCTTAACCTCCCTGAATGGGCCCGAGGATTTCCACGTCGTCTCCGTCGCGCAAAACGGTTTCCGAATGGAGGCCCTTCGGCACGAATTCTCCATTGACGGCCGCTGCGACGAACGGAGGATCCCCTCGGCGCGTGATCAGTTCGGAAAGCGTCAGGCCGTCGGCCGCCTCGACCACCTCGCCATTGACACGCAGTTTCATGAGTGAACCTCCCAAAGTGCCGCCATCGCGGGATCGCGGTCTCCGCGCTCGAGGTAGGTGATGGCGGCGTCGACCAGAACAGGGGCGAGAAGGAAGCCATGCCGGTAGAGGCCGTTGATGCGGAGCAGGCCGGGTCGCGCCACAAGGCGTGGCAGGTTGTCCGGGTAGGCGGGCCGGCACGAAGAAGCGAGTTCCACCACGCGCGCTTCCGCAAAGCCGCTGTGAAGCGTATACGCCGCGCTGAGCAGTTCCAACGCGGACCTGACCGTGACCGGTCCGGCGTCTTCGCTCTCGATCTGCGTCGCGCCAATCAAATAACGCTGGTCGCGACGAGGCACGACGTAGATGGAATAGCGTGGATGCATCAGACGAACGGGCCTTGAGAGATGCACTTCGGGCGCCTCAACCATCGCGATCTCGCCGCGAACTCCGCGAAGTCGCGGATCGTCCTCCCTTGCGCCCAAGCCGCGGCAGTCGACAATCCAGTCGGCTCGTTCCACGACATGGTCGGCCCGGATTTGCCCGGGTTCGATAACCTCGACTCGTTGGTGGTAGCGGGTCTCGACGCCGAGTCGCTCCATTACGCGGCCAAGCTCGGCTAACAACTCGCGGTTATCGAGATGGCCTTCCTGCGGGAAATAGAGGCCGCGCGTGAAGCGACCGGAAAGCTCAGGTTCGAGTGCGCCGATTTCATCGGGGCCGGCCTCACGCATTGCTTCCGGTGGAAGCGCCCGTTCAATCACACGGTTCCGCAAGCGCTCGAGTTCGAGCGCGTCGCGGGGGTGTGCGACCACGAGGCTTCCATTCCGCCGCAGGTATACGTCGGCCCCCAGCTCGGCCAGATCGGCGGGCCAGCGCTCGCAACCCCGCAGTCCTAGCTCTGTTATGATCGGCTCGGAGGCAACGCGCTCGCAGTAGGGGGAGAGCATACCGGCGCCGACCCACGTGCAGGATCCTCGGCCATCTGGGCCGTTTTCATCATAAACGACGACCGACCAGTTGCGTTTGCGCAATCGGGCCGCCAGGAGCCGCCCAACCACGCCGGCGCCGACGATGATGAACGATGAGGATCGGCTCATGAGCGAGCGTCTCTCTTGAGTGAAAAGACAAAATACACAAAGCCGGAGACCGCCATCGAGGGCAAAGATGCGCCAAGCCAAGCGGCTAGCCCTGCGATGGCATGGAAGGCGATGCACCCTATTACCCATGCGGCGACGCCGGGGATGTTGAATCCGTTCCAAACGGGATTCACTGAACCCGCCCGAAGCACACGGGCGTCATAACGGCCGCGATGGCGCACAAAAAAGTCCACGAGAACTACGCCGAACAGCGGGCAGAACACCGAGCCGATCATGAGGAGGAAGTGCTCGTACCGAGTGGGGTCCATGAAAAGCGCAAAGAGGGTGCCCAGTCCGCCGCAGAGCAGGATGCCCGTTCGGACGGAAATTTTCTCGCGGATGCTCGAGAGCGATACCGCGTGCGAGTAGACATCCAGAAATGTCGTTGTGACCGTGGAGATGAGCACAATCACCAACGCCGCGGCCGCCCAGCCGGCTTCGGCCATCATGCCCATGAGGACGGCGTCAGGGGTGTTCGAATTTGCGGCGATGGCTGCCGCGATTCCGAGGGCATACATCCAGACGCCGCCGGCAAAATAACCCAGATAGGTTCCCCAAAACGCGCCCCGCGGGCTCGCGGCGTGGCGTGCGTAGTCGGCGGCAAGAGGCATCCAGGAGATCGGCATGGCAATCGCGAGGTCCAGCGCCACCATGAACGGCATGCCGCCTCGGCCGTCCTCGCGGAGAAGGCCGCCGAGGTCGTATTTGGAAACAAAAAGCACCGTCATCGCTACGCACAACAGCGCGAGGAGGATTACGCTGATTTGCTGGAGACGACGCCACACACGCGGTCCGCCCAGCGCCCAGAGGGTGGTCAGTACGCCGATGGCGACAACCCAAACCCGCGGATCGGCGGAGACCGAGGGTGCGAGTTTTGAGGCCGCCTGACCGCCGATCCAGAGCATCACCGCCGTCCAGCCGATGAGCTGCAGCACATTGAGAGCGGCCGGCAGGTAGGAACCGCGGCGCCCGAGCGCTCCGCGCGTGGTGACCATCGAAGGCTCTCCGGTCACCGCGCCGATGTGTCCGGCGATGGCCATCGGGAGGTTTCCGATCAGCCGGCCGAGGATGATGACGGCCAGGCCGGCCGAAAGGCCAAGGGGTGCCAGCAATCCGCCTGCCCAGATTTCAGAGAGGGCAATCGCGGCGCCGGCCCAAAGGAAAAAGTATTCGCGACCTCTTAGTCGGTTAGATGAATCTCCAGCGGACGCTGGCGGTTCGATTGACGTAGATGAAGGATTTGATGTCATGCTTCCCTCCGTCGGCATTATCCGAACAGGTTCAAAGGGTTCGCGGCACGCGCCGCGTCTCAGCCCGCACCTAGTCGGCGCGAGCACCCCTAGCTATATGGGCAATAAACCGGGCGAATGTCCGTTCGTCAAGTGCGGCCGCGGGAGCAGGCAGCCACTCTAAGTGAGATATTCTCTTTCGAGGGTCTCGAAGCGGTCGATCACCTGTCTGACGTAGGCGCGTTTAGCGGAGTAGTCGCCCGGGAAGAAGCTGCCCTTGAAGCCGGCGACGATGATATTTCGGAGTTCGCGTGGCGTGAGCTTCAAATGCTCGACCGCAAGCAAGATTTCCCGCGTGACCGAGGTGTTGGAGACGAGGCGGTTGTCAGTGCAGATGCTCACGGAGAGGCTGTGGTCCAGCATTTTTCGAAGCGGGTGTTCCGCAAGGGATTTCATCTGGGGCAGCGTCTGCAGATTGCTCGTGAGGCAGACTTCGATGCAGATACGTTGGCTGGCGATGTAATCCGCCAGATGGTGGACATACGCCGCGGGGTCCTCTATTTCGGGGTCCCGGATGAGATTTTCCGCAAACAGCCACGTGCCATGGCCGATTCGGTTGGCGTAACATTCGGTGATCGCCTGGAAAATGGATTCCGGTCCATAGGCCTCGCCGGCGTGAACGGTTTTTCTGAGAAAATGGCGATGGGCGTATTGGAAGGCCTCCTTGTGATCGTCGGCCGGGTAGCCCGCCTCGGCGCCTGCAAGGTCAAAGGCGACAACGGGAAGGCCGAGCTCATGCTTGAAAACCGCGGCGGCTCGGGCGAGCTCGAGGGATGCGGCCGCGTAGACTTTTTTGCGGGGGGCATACGGCATGATGTGCATCAGCGCCTTGTAGTAGGGCGACATGCGCTCGTTGAAAAATCGCAGGGCGCACACAATGATGCCAAAGTGAAAGGGCAAGTCGCGGCCTTCTCGGACCGCCTGGGATCGGTTGTGCTCCTTTTGTGCGCGCTCCATGCCTCGTACCGCCGATTTGACGACTTCGTCCATCGGGAAGTCTTCGCGCGCATGAAGCTGCGGTGCGAACCGCGCCTCGACGTAGCGGACGCCCTCCGCGATATTGTCTTGCGCCAGCTCGTATGCGATCCGCTCGATATTTTCGGGCGTGTGCATCACGGCGCAGGTGTAGGCAAACCCTGCCAGATAATCGGGTAGGTCTTTGTAGAAATCCTTGAAGACCTTCTCGCGAAGCCCGGCTTCGGTGTAGGAGGGCAATTTGACCCCCCCCGACTTTGCTAATTCAATCAGCGTTGAGATGCGGAGCGAGCCATCAAGGTGGACGTGGAGATCCGTCTTTGGAATTCGCCGAATGAACTCCTCGGTGATGGGGCGGGGCATCGCAAGCCTCAATTCGCGGGCCGTTCTTCAGGGGTGAGTTCGCCGCCGATAATGGACGCACCCCCGTCCACATAAATCGTCTGGCCCGTGATTTTTTGCGAAAACGGTCCCAGAAGAAACGCTACCGCGTAGGCAACCTGTGTTTTCTCCTCATACACATTCCAAGGCAGCGGGCTGATTTTCTGCCACGTGGCGGCGAGCATATCGAAATGAGGGATCGACGTCGCCGCTTTCGTCGCCACAGGCCCTGCGGAGACCGCATTTACGCGAATCAGGTCTTTGCCGTGGCGCCTTGCCAGCGCGCGCACGATGGCCTCCAAGGCCGCCTTGTTGACGCCCATCCAATTGTAGTGCGGGAATGCCAGCCGCGACTCGAAGGTGAGCGTGACGACCGATCCGCCATGAGGCATGTGCGGGTAGGCGTGCCGGACCACGGAGGCGAGCGATACCGCGCTGATGTGGAATGCCGTTTTGATGTCCTCGATCGCGTCGGTGTGAAATTCGGGACCCAAACATGTCTTGGGGTTCGCGTACCCGATCGAATGAACCACGCCGGCGATCTCTCCCAAGCCACCAAAAAAGGACTTAAGCTCGTCCTCAATTGTCACGTCGCAAAATCGGATATCGAGCGCGGCTTTTTGCTCGGGGGTCAGGTCCTTGCTGCGATCGAAGAAAATCCGCTTCAATCGCTCGTTCTGCACCGTATAAACGACCTTGCCTCCATACTGCTCGATGACTCGCCCCACCGCGAATGCGATCGAATCGCTGTTGAGCAGACCCATCACGACGTACGTTTTACCGCTCTCGATCATGTCATGCCTCCGTGGTTCATCAAGGACGGTCGCACACTCGCGGCGCCCCTTTCAAGCTCGCCGTGCCGGCGGAATTCATGCTAAGAAGAACAACATGCAGAGATTCGCGTACGTTGCCATCAGTCTACTGGTTGGAGGGTTGCTCATGCAATCGAGTTGCCGCGCGGAAAAAGGGACGGCGGCCGACGACGAATGGAGCCGTCTTCGCCACGAAATGGTGGCCTGGCAGATCGAGGCGCGCGGCGTGCGGGACCGGGCGGTTCTCGAGGCGATGCGCACTGTGCCCAGACATCGATTGGTGCCAGATGACGTGCGGGCTTACTCCTATGAGGACACCCCATTGCCCATTGGCTGGGGCCAGACGATCTCGCAACCCTACATCGTCGCGCTGATGACGGAGTTAGCGCAAGTCCGTCCCGGACACCGCGTGCTCGAGGTGGGCACGGGCTCCGGTTACCAGGCTGCAGTCCTGGCTCAAATGGGCGCGGAGGTCTACACCATCGAAATTCTCGAGCCGCTGGCCGAGCGCGCCGCCCGAGATTTGCAGACCCTGGGATATACAAACGTGCACGTGAGGGCAGGGGACGGCTACCTCGGCTGGCCTGAGGCGGCGCCCTTTGACGCGGTGATCGTGACCGCCGGCGCCACGCATGTGCCGCAGCCGCTGATTGACCAATTAAAGCCGGGCGGCCGCATGGTGATCCCCGTTGGCGAGACGCTGCACACCCAGTCCTTGCGGCTTCTGGAGAAAAGGGAGGACGGTTCCCTTGAGGAACGAGACGTCCTGCCGGTGCGGTTTGTCCCGTTGACAGGCCCCAACGCCGAGCGGCGTGATCAGCCGTAATCAGTTGGGGCCTCAGGGAGATCCGAAGTCTCGCCCTTTACCCTCAAGCGTCGGCTAATCCGGAATTGTCAAATTGGGGACGGAGACGCCCGAACCCCTCGGCAGCTTCCTCCGTGTTTGGGTCGTCGAAAGGCGCACGACGGCTTCCTTGATGAAATGCAGGCAATCGAACCGAAACGAAAAATGACGGCGATACACGGTGAATGCACACCTTCGAAGAAGCACGCACGGAAGACCTAGAGGCGTATACCTCCTCGCGGCGGAGCGCGGATCGCTTGAATCTTAAATTCGGCAGTGAAAAAAGATTACTTTTCCTATCCGATGCATAACATCTCCAGAGGAGCGTAACTGTATGTGTGAGCTTCTCGGCCTAAATTTTAATTTACCGATTTCTCCCTCGCTTTCGTTTCGAGGTTTTCGCCACCGCGGTGAGGAAAATCCAGACGGGTGGGGCATAGCTCGCTTTGAAGGGAAGGCTTGCCAGGTTGTGAAAGAGCCGACTTGTGCAACAGACAGCGGTTTGGCGAAGTTTCTTCGAGATTATGAAAATTTTCGAAGCACAATTTTTATCGGGCATGTGCGCCATGCTACCCGAGGAAGCCCGGCGCTGGTGAATACCCATCCTTTTGTTCGAACCTTTCGAAAACGGGAGGTGGTTCTCGCGCACAACGGACATGTGGAATCTGTTATGGACCCGTCGGCATTGAAATTTCACCCCGTGGGGGAGACCGATTCAGAGTATCTCTTTTGCTCACTCCTCACGAAAATGTCGGTGGAGAAAATTGATTTTGAAGACTATGAGAAAATCGAGGCGATGCTCCGTGAGTTCAATCAGTTTGGAACCATGAACCTGCTGATGTCGGAAGGCGTCCATCTGTATAGCTACCGCGATGCTCACGGTTACAATGGGCTATCGGTGACACGGCGAGTCACTCCCTTTGGCACCGTGCGACTCATGGATGAAGATTGGATTGTGGACCTCGATGAGGAAAAAAGTCCTGATCAGCGAGGGATCATCATTGCAAGTAAGCCTCTGACCGTCGGGGAAAAATGGCAGGATTTGACACCGGGCACGCTCAACGTCTTCGTAGGCGGCGCATGTGTTTATTCAGGCGCGTAGCGAGGCTCCAAACGCGGGCATCATCGCCTGAACCGAGGCGGGCCTTCGGCATCTCGGATGGGATTCCTCCAAAGCGCGAGGAATAAGCAACCATTCACGATGCGCCTCTAGCGGATGTTGGGATTACGGCGTCTGAGTAGCACCTGGCCAGGCTTCAAGTATTCTGTCTAGCACTCGGATAACAAAGTACTGACCTACAATCCCCTCCACCATCGCATCTGCCTTTCTTCTTGGAGCGGATGCCGGGCCATACCCACTGCCTCGAGTATTTCGTTTACCGCCATTTCGTCCGCCTGCGCATTCGCGCACCGTTCAAGGACTGGAAAGCGGACCAGGCGCCCTCCAAAACTGGAATCCCAGCGCGAAGCGACATCTGCCGCCTTGTTCAGGCGCCCTACTCATGCCGCCGCCCATTCCGCCGACAGCAGTTCCGCCTGCTCCAAGACGGTCTGCGTCGCCTTTTCCTGCTTATCCGGCGGATAGCCGTGTTTGCGCAGGATGCGCTTGACCAGCACGCGCAGGTTTGCGCGGACGTTCTCGCGCATCGTCCAGTCAATCGTCACATTTGCGCGCACGGTCCGCACCAGTTCCTGTGCGATCGCGCGCAACGTCGGCTCGCCCAGCACCTTCACCGCGCTGTCGTTCGTTTCCAGCGCGTCGTAGAAGGCCAGTTCCTCCTCCGACAAGCCCAACTTCTCGCCGCGCGCATTCGCCTCGCGCATGGCCCTTGCGAGGTGAATCAGTTCCTCGATGACCTGAGCCGCCTCGATGGCCCGGTTCTGATATTTCCGGATCGTCTGCTCCAGCATCTCGGCGAACGAGCGCGCTTGTACGACGTTCTTGCGGCGGCGTACCTTCAGCTCGCCCTTGAGCAGCTTCTGCAGCAGCTCCACCGCGAGATTTCGCTGGGGCAGGCCGCGTACCTCGGCCAGGAATTCATCGGACAAGATCGATAGGTCCGGCTTCTTCAAGCCCGCGGCGGCGAACAAATCCACTACCCCCTCCGGCAGAATGGCCTTCGAAACGATCTGCCGGATGGCGTGGTCCACCTCCTCCTCTGGACGGCGTTCCCCCGGCGCACGCTTGGCCAGCGCCGCCGCCACCGCCTGGAAGAACGCCACCTCGTCGCGAATGCGCAGCGCCTTCTCGTGCGGCACAGCCAGTGCGAACGCTCGCGAAAGCTCGCGTACGGCACGCAGGCAACGATCCTTGCCGTTCTCCTGCGCAAGGATGTGCTCCTGGGCCAACGGGAGGATGCCGAGCCGCTCCTGGGGTGTGCCACTTGTCCATTTCGACCGGTCGAAGCCGTGGAAGAGCCCGCAGCAGACCTCGTACTTCTCCAACATCACCGCCACCGCCTCCTCCTGATCGAGGGCGGCACGCCCCGTTCCGCCGCTCTCTGTGTAGGTCGCCAACGCGGCCCTCAGTTCGTGGGCAAGCCCCAGGTAGTCCACCACCAGCCCGCCCGGCTTGTCCCTGAACACGCGGTTTACGCGCGCGATCGCCTGCATGAGGCCGTGGCCGCGCATCGGCTTGTCCACATACATCGTGTGCAGGCTCGGCGCGTCGAAGCCGGTGAGCCACATGTCGCGCACGATGACGAGCTTGAATGGATCGTTCGGATCGCGGAAGCGCTGTGCTAGCATTTCGCG
>JANWZO010000021.1 GCA_025054615.1 Kiritimatiellia bacterium | reverse complement strand
CGGACCAGTTGGCAGCAGCCCCAAAATGGTTGTTGGTGGCTCCACCGGTCCACCGATTGGTCCGCGTCAGCGGACCGTCTGCGGTGATAAACACAAACGCCGCATAGTTAGTCCCTTGCTCGTCGCTGGCCTCCACCACCAACGTGTGCGCCCCCGTGGAGATGTTGGGAACCGTCCACACCCACGGCCGGTTGGTCAGCGTGCCTATCTCGACATCGTTGACAAACAGCGTCATGCGCTTGGCCGCGGTCCATTCCCGTGTGTCGGCCACCACCCGCACCGCGTCCCCGGCGCGAAACCGCTGAAACCTCACTGGTGTCTCGATCACCAGCGGGTTCTGTTTCGGCGCGGGCACTCGCTTCTGATAGGTCGGCTGCGTAGAGGTGAACGCCCGATACGCGCGCGCCGCACCCCGGCTCGGCAACCACGACGCATTCGTCAGCGGCGCCGTGTAGGCGCTGAAGTTGGTCATCGTCGGCCACGACGGCCGCACGACGATCGTGCTGTTCGGATTGACGGGGCTCGGATTGGAGGAGAGGAGTACCCGATCAACCAGCCAGCCATTGGTTATGGGCAGCCACGCCAGCGGCGTGTAACCGGTCGCCGGTACAAAACCCGGATGGCGAAGCCGAATGGCTTCGCTCATCACCGAAAAGCCGAAGTCGTGGCCTTGATTCAAGGTGTCATCATGGCCGGTGTCATAATCGATGGCGAACGAGACCTGCCCTCCGTCCATCAATAGGTACTGATAGGCTTCGTGTTGGACTCTCCACGGATTCGCCGCGCCGTTCCCATCCCGCTCTCCGGGAACGAAGGCGCCGATCACATAGCGGCCCGCAATATTTGTGGCGAGCGGCAAGTGGCTCCAAATACCCGTGTAAGAGGGAGTTCGATAATACTCGTAATCCCAGTAATGGGCTTTATGCGCGACATATCCGATCGTTCGGTCCGAGGCTTCCAGCCCCACATAGTTGGCGGAGAACGCACCAAACGAATGGCCCATGAACATGTAGGGCGCATTGAGCAGATTTGTGCGGCCGGAAATCGCCTCCGCCAGCCGTAAAATGTTCGTAAGGTCCTGGAAAAATTGGGCCCGGTTGTGATTGTCCAGTTCCCAGTTGCCGTCGGTAGCCATCACTGCGAAACGATGAGTACGTGCGAAGTTTTGGACCCAGGGAATTTGCGTCATAAATCTGCGGTCTTCCCCGCTCCCGTTGAAAAACATCAGCACGCCCATGACGCCGGTTGGACCGCATTCTTCGGGCACGTAGAGCCGCAGAGTGTTCGTCAAGAATAATGAGTAATAGAGATTGGTAAACAAAGACTCATAGATCTGGGCATGAATCGACGCTGTCGCCGAGCACCAAACAAGGGCGGCGAGAGAAAGGGCCTTGCGGGGAAATATTCGCTTCATAAGCAAATAACATAAAAAAAACGATTCCGACCGTAATTGACCGGCGGATGTTACAGGTAACGCCGAGGATTCGACGAGTATGCTTGTTGACAAGCGGTCATCCGGCCGGTAGTGGCTCGATTGCCGAGCAACCGCATGCGTCCAAAGATCTCCATTATCATTCCGGCCTATAACGCGGAGCGCTACCTGGCCGAGGCGTTGGAAAGTGCGCTATCGCAGACCTTGCCACCGACCGAAATTATAGTCCTCGATGATGGTTCACAGGATGGAACGGGCGAGGTTGCGCGATCCTTTCCGCCCCCTGTTCGATATGTTCGATTTGAGCATCGAGGGCTGCCCGCGGTCAGAAATGCCGGATTCGCGATGTCGGTCGGCGATTATGTCGTCAACCTGGATGCCGATGACCGCCTTGACCCGAAATTTTTGGAGAAAACCTTTGCGCTTTTGTCGCAACAGGCGGATCCCCAGATTGCCTATTGTTACACCCAGTGCCGTTTTTTCGGTTCAATAGACCGGGTCACCCGTTTTCCACAGTTTGACACCACCCTTCTGCCCATCCGCAATTTTGTCCCGGCCACGACTCTGCTTCGCGGTGAGATCGCACGACGTTTCCGCTATCGGGAGAAGCTCCTCTACCACGAAGATTATGATTATTACATGCAGATGCTTGCCGCCGGTTATCGTGGGGTCCTGCTAGATGAGCCGCTGCTGCTCTATCGCCAGCATGATGCGAACCGAACCCTTCATACCAAAACATGGCTAGCCCATGTGAGGTTTGTCGAGTATCTCATCCGAACATACCCCTCGCTTTATCCGCCGGAAGTTGCTCAAAAAGCGCGAGAACGGGCGCGGGAGAAGACCTTTTTGGGGTTCATCGAGTCCCGTCGCCAGCCGCTGACCCGACGGATGCGATTCAAACAATGGGTTTGGATGATTTCGCACTATCCACGGCACATTGAAAGCTGGCGTCATCTGAGATGTCTTCAGCATCCGTAATGGGGCGAAAAGTAACACTCAATGACCCGATCCTGCCGCTACCGTGGTATTCGCTCGATACGCGATACACGTAGCGATGAAATTCACAGGAGATCAGATATCGGACGTTCGATTTTGAAAAATCACGATTGACGAATTCTTCAGAGCGATCAAAACCTTGCACAGCAAGTGCGAATTCATGCCGATTGCTGATGTGAGCTTGAGGAGGATCGACATGAAATTCTTACTCCTTTCGGCGGTTGTTTTCGCAGTCGGAACAGCCTTTGCAATCAGCGGATATGTGGTGGTCACGGACCTTGACGGTCAACCGGTTCCACCAACGGATCCATTCTATCCACCTACGGGCTTGACAAATGTAGTCTCTGTGGCCGTGCCCTGGACGGCGATGTTTGCGATTAAGGCGAACGGACAGTTGGTTGTTTGGGGCACGGCTAGTAATTGGAATTGGGGGATACTCACGCCGCCTTCATCGGTTTTGGGGACCGCTGTCATCCTCAAGGTTCATGGCATCGCGGCGCATGCAGTGGCGTTGAGAAATGATGGGAAGGTGTTCGCTTGGGGTTACAATGGTATGGGTCGCACAAATGTACCGCCGGCTCTGGACAATGTCGTGGATGTGAGCGCAGGCGGCGAACACACCCTCGCCGTTCGCAACGACGGCACCGTTTATGCATGGGGCAACAACGTGTACGGCCAAACGTCAGTACCGTCTGGACTTGTGAACGTGATCAAAGTGGCCGCCGGAGGGTGGCACAGTGTTGCTCTCAAAAACGATGGAACACCCGCTGTCTGGGGTCTCACCGGAGGCGGCCCAATCACGAATATTCCACCCGAGGCAAGTAATATCACCGAAATTGCATGCACATCAGGTTATACACTCGCTCTGCGTTCAGATGGCCGAATCATCGCGTGGGGTCTGAGTCTTCCCACAAACATAAACTCCCTGAGTAACATCGTTTCGATTGCAGCGGGGTATACAGTTGCTGCCGCTGTGCGCAACGATGGACGGGTAATCGTTTTGGGGTGGCCAAACTACACGAACATCATGATCTTGCCCAACCTAACCAACGTGGTGCGCGTTGCGCTCAACCGAGACCAATTTTATGATAGTATGCCCCCAAGGTTGATTGCGATCGTTGCCCCCTCTTCGCATTTTGATCAAGATGGCGATGGACTTCATAATTGGTGGGAAAGCAATCTCTGCGGCACGGCGACGTGTGCGAATCCGGGCGACGATCCCGATGGAGACGGGTTGTCGAACCTCTCGGAGTTTGAGCTCGGAACCTCGCCTACGCTGGCCGATAGCGACGAAGACAGCTATTCCGACGGCTACGAAGTTCAAACAGGAACCAATCCTCTCGTTTTCGAATCGACGATTCGAGCATTCGTAGATACCGGCGGTGGCACAGAGCTGCTCGCGTGGAGCTCAAAAAGCGGAGAGGTCTACAGCGTCTGGTACAAGACCAATCTACTGAGTGGTCCGTGGACGCTCCTGACCAACGGCATCGCAGCCACGCCGCCGACCAATGTGCTCGGATACGCATTCAAGCATGGACTGGGCCATCACCGCACGATCTACATTCGCATTCAGAAAAATCCCTAGCATGTGTTGAAACGGCGTGATCGCCACCACGCCTCGCGCGTTTTCCCTGCTCCGATCGAAAGGGCGGGGGGTGGAAAATCGCGTTGTTTGCTCAGGCCGCTGAAGGCGGGGCGGCTCCATTGGGGGCCGACAGCAGGCGCTGGTAGATGTCAAAATCTTCCTTGAGAAAACAGCAGAAGATCACATCGAACTCTTCCGGCAGGTGTGGGGCCTCGGCGCGCACGGTCTCCACCGCGATGCGGGCGGCGGCCTCGCGCGGGAAACGATAGGCCCCGGTGCTGATGCAGGGGAAGGCGATCGACCGGCAATGGTGTTCGCGCGCTAGCCTCAGCGCATAACGGTAACACGAGGCCAGTTGTTCGGCTTCGGCGAATTGGCCGCCGCGCCAAACGGGGCCTACGGCATGAATCACATAGCGGGCCGGCAAGCGGTAGCCCTTGGTGATTCGCGCCTCGCCGGTTGGGCAGCCGCCCAGCCGACGGCATTCCTCAAGCAGTTCGGGGCCTGCCGCGCGATGAATCGCGCCATCGACGCCTCCGCCACCCAGCAAGGATGAATTCGCCGCATTGACGATCGCGTCGACCGTTAGGGTTGTAATGTCGCCGTGCTCAATCCGCAATTTCATGGCTTGTCGTTGATAAGGGTAGTGGTCGGTATGCAGAGCTGCAACTGCCTCTTCTTCCGCAGCTCCTCCGGGCGCACGGGCGCCGCGTGCTGAGGGCTTCTAGCGGCGGGTCGAATTACGGCGGAGTGATCAGCGGCCACGCATCTGTGCGAAACGGAAGGAGTGGCAAACCGTTGGCGCCGACCACATTGGCGTCAGGATTTGATTGCCATGCGTACCGCACAGCGACAGGGTCCGAAATGTCCGGGTGATGCACCGCGATTGCGTTCGGAGCCGCCACTCTCGCAAGCGCCCATTTCCAGGTTCGGTTGGAACCGGCAATTTGAAATCCGCGTGGCGCCGCGCCGTCGGTCGTGCGCAATCCAGCTCCGCAGTATCGGAAACGCAGGAGAATGGAGCGTCCTCCGGTCTCGGCGGATTCCCATTCCGGGTGTCGCCAATCGATGTCGGCGCGGCTATACACGGCCGCAAGCGCCCACCCGGCAAGGCGCTCGCCAACCGGTTGCTTTCGGCCCGGGTGAACGTCCAAAGCGTCGCCGAGGTCCATCGCCGAAATTAATCCGATATCGGACAACTCGCGAGATGTCAGCCATTGTGCCTCGCGCAGTTCGGCCCACTCGCTTTCGACCGGCACGGGCTGGGTCGGCATGTAAGAAGCGAGCTGGACAAGCCCGAATGGAAGACGAGGATCGTTCCAAGCGCTGCGTATGGAGGCAATAAAGTCAGGCAGAAGTTTTCGATACCTTTGCGCGCGGCGCACGTCGCTTTCGCCCTGATACCACAAGACACCCCGAAGTGGGTAGCCGATGAGAGGATGGATCATTCCGTTGTACAGCTCGCTAGGCGCGAGGGCGATGGATCCCGTGCGCCAGCGGAGTTCCGCTTCCGGTTTGGCGATCCATATCGACGGAAGGGGGATGGCCTCATCGGGCCGACCCTCCGGATGGAGGTTGCCGGGGGTCATCATACCGCCCTCGCCCCAGTGGTCGAAAACCCGAACGGCGATGACCAGCGTGCCCCCTTGGGTCAGCGAGGCGGGCACCGGATAACAGCGAGGCGTTTTGTAGGCTTCCGGGCACTCCGGTCCCAGCCCGCCCACGCGTTCGCCATTGACGTAGGTTTCGTCGAAATCATCCACCACTCCGAGATTCAGCGTGAGCGGGCGGCCAATCCATTCCTCGGGCAGCCGGATGCGCACGCGGTACCAGACCACCCCGTTGAAATACCAGCCCTGTTGCTGCCATGGGCAGGGCACGCGAAGGGTTTGCCAGAGGCGGTCGTCGAAATCGGGGTCTTCCCATCCGGCGGCTTCCGGCAATCGCGGAAAATAGGGATGGGGCGACATGTTGACCCGCTCATGCGTGGATCTCGCGGCTTCATATTCCGCGACGTGCGAGGCGTATTCAGATCGTTGTTTCAATGTTTCAAGAGACATCCAAGCAAGGATGCTGGTGCCCCCCCAGGCTGAAACGATCAGGCCGACAGGCCGGCCTGTTTCGCGGCGTACGCGCTGGGCAAAATACCAGGCGACCGCAGAACACTTGCCCACGTGGTCCCGAACCCCATGCCGCCATTGTCCGCGCACCGAATCGACCGGCGTCCGCTCATTGGAGCGTTCGACGACGAAGAAACGTGTCCAAGGGTCATTCGCAGATTCCACATCGGATCGAGCATGCGGCAGCAGCTCAAGCTGCCACTCCATGTTCGACTGGCCCGAGCACAACCACACATCGCCGGCGAGGAGGCGGCGGGCCTCGACCGTTTCAGAGGCGCCGGAAGCTGTAAGGTCAAGTTCCTCACCCGCGGGGACGGCGGGAAATTCGACCGTCCATCGGCCGTCTTCTCCAGCGGTCACCCGTGTGCGATGTCGGCCGAGTGAAACCTCAATCGATTCTCGAGGGCGCCCCAGGCCGCGGATCTCAAGGGGCCGGTCCGCCTGGATGATAGCGTGGTCTTGCAACAGAGGATGGAGCCGCAACATGTTTTTCTCGCTCGGACGTTAGGAAGACTGGTGGATCAGCGACCGGCTTGGGGAGACCCCGAGCGAAATGAGAATCAGCCCGCATGCGATGAAGATCGATCCGGCGAAAATGATGAGGGAGGCGGTTCCCCACTGCGCAAAGAGCCCTTCGCAAAATCGGCTGAACCAGTCTAACGGCTTTCCGTCCACCGGGCCGGGGTCCGCCATCAACAGGGCGTTTTCCGGGGCGTTCGGGTCGTAATACACCCAACAACGGTGAAACAACCGCAGGGCGAGCGTGGGTCCGCCATGGCGGCCAATGTGGGAAATAGCGGCATACTCGATTCCGTTCACTGTGTACTGAAAGACCGGCCGAAACACGGTCGAATAGGGTTCACAATGCAGCAAAAAATTCCGTTTGGCTGGCGTGTACGGCTCCCCGCCTCGAATTTGTGAGAAGGAAACCAACCAGTCGCCCTTGTTCTCGCGGACGCGCTGGGGATCGCCAACCATCTCAACGCGGGTGATGACTTCGGAAATTTGCGCCTCGCCAGCCGGATCAGGATGAACGATGCCGTCACGTACGATGAAACGTGGGGGGAGAGTTTTGAGTCCGAAGTAGCCGGTGACAGTTTCCGTTTTCGTGAGTGCAACAACGCGTCGCGGATCATCCGGCCGCCGGGACTCGCGGCGGAGCAGCCATCGGAGCCGTTCGACGTCGTCGAGCGCCGCCTGCCGCAGACGTTGAGCCTCCTTCTCGTTGTCGGGGAGCGGATCCATCGGCTCCCCGTTTCGAAACCTCGCCTGTTGGACCGTCCCGTCGGCGAGCCGCAGGCTTAAATCGACATCGAAGCGGCTCACCACGTCATACCCGCCGCCCCGATGAATCGCCATGCCGTCGATCAAGCCCGCGGTTTTGACGCCTTCTAAACGCAAGCGAAGTTGTTCGCGGTGCAGCCGGATCGACAGCGCAATCAATAGGACGCCGATCAAGGGCAGCGCGGCGAGGCGAAGCAGGTTCATCCTTTCGCCTCCTCAACCGGCTTGAACTGGGTGATGCCGAGCCGCTGAATTTTGCCCGCCTTCACCTGGCGCGCAAAGTACAGAAGGATCGAGCAGCCGATCAGCCCCATCAAGATCATGAACAAGTAGCCGCTGAAGTAATTATAGGTGCCCGGCGGCATAAACAGCTTCGAATACCAGGTTACCCAAAGCCCGATCCCGTTCAAGGTCAGCAGGCGCGTGATGCTTCGCACAAAGTTCAGCCCTGCCTGCGCGGTCCCCATCTTGTCCCTTGGAATGAATTCGTAGATGAGCGGCATCATGGCGATTTGAGAAAGTTGGCTGATCGCCGACATGCATTGCCCAAAAAAGATGATTTGCGCAATCGAGGGCCGCTGGTCAGGCAGGATGAACTGCACAAATACGTAATACGCAATTTGAAACAGCAACTGGCCGATGACGCCGATCGAAAACATCGTGAGCCGGCTCATTTTGTCCGAGATGATGCCGACCAACGGGATGATGATGGCCAGATTGATGATTCCGCCGACGAATATATTGGTCCCCATGTCCTGTTTCGAATAGCCCCATTGCTCCGTCATTAGCAACGGATCAATCGCGCCAAGGCCGGTCTGCATGAGGATGATCGAAAAGACGAGCAAGTAAACGGGCCACAAGGTCTTTTCGCCGAATAATGAGCGCATGGCGCCTGTAAAACCGCCACCATAGTCGGGCGGCGGAGGCGTCAGTGGCTTTCGTTCCCTTACGAAAAGGCCGAGAAAAATCGCGCAGAAGAGGATGCATGTGGCGCCCCACCAATAGATCAGTTGCTCTCCTCGGAACGTGAATCCCGCCCCGTGAAAAACATCATCAAAGCGTCCAGTGATCACAATCGCGTTGATCATGATGGCCGCGTTGAAAAACCACTGGCCGATCGCTGCCGCGCGTCCGCGCTGCTGAGGAGGGATGATCTCCATTAATAACGTGTCGAAGGTTGATCCGACGTCCCAGAAAATTAGATAGAGGACCACGAGAAGACCCATCGGTACGGCGCTTCCGGCCAGGGGCAAAAGAAACAAGACGACCGCAAGGACCACAAACGATGCGAGAATAAAGGGGAGCCGTCGCCCGAAGCGCGTCCAGATCCGGTCGCTGTAATAGAGGCAGGGCGCGGCGACGAGCATGTTAAACAGCACGTCGAGGCTCGACACGGAATTGATGATTAGCGGCGATTCGATGAACTTCCGCATCGTGAAGGTCATGCTGCCGGCGGCGAAGATCACAAAAATCCGCGTCTGCTGCAGCGCAACCAGCAGAAGAATCCATCGCCATGGAATCTGTTTGTGTTGGGATTCGATCAACAACATATTGATCATCATACGGACGCCGAGTCCGACTTACGATTCAATTCGGGTTATACTGGTAAGCTAACGGACTAGGTCGGCTCCGCCCTTTGGTGGGTCCTGAACTCAACAAACGCTCTCGACCTCGCTCGGTCGTTATCCCTAGAATCATTTCATGAAGTATCAATCTGTTTTGCTCGCAGTTGTCTTCCCTCTGCTGGCCACCGCCCAGCCCGTTCCCACGGATCAAGGTCCGACCGAGCCGCTGAGCGCAACGCGCGGTCGGATTGTGTTGAACGGCTTATGGAAATTCCAGCCGGCCATTGGCGATGCGGAAAAACAGCCCACCGATGACTGGGGACTCATGCCGGTGCCGGGCATGTGGCTGTCGGAAGGCCATTCGGGCGGGCGCCCCCCGCGGATTCGGCAGCGCGGCACTGGAGAAATTTGGAAGGTGTTTGGCGGAGGGGATCGTGCCAAAGACCTGCGGCGCGGCTGGTATGAGCGAGCCATCGTGGTGCCGGAAGCGTGGCAGGGCCGGCGGGTGTTGCTCGATTTTCGCCGTGTCAGCACGGATGCCCGGGTCTGGGTGAACGGACGCCCCGCAGGTGAGGTGGCGTGGCCCTACGGCCGTGTCGACATTACGGAGCTCGCGGCGCCCGGCGCGACTTCCCGGGTCAGGGTTCTCGTGATCGCGGAGCCTGACGAGGGCACCGAGATCGACTGGATGGGTTATGCTACCGATCTGGAGACGCGACGCCGCGCGCGCGTCGAGTCCGCGGGCCTCATTGGCGAGGTCTTTCTGGTTAGCGAACCGCGCGGCGCCGCCGTCAGTGACGTCTTTGTGAAGACGTCAACCCGGAAGAAAACCATCGCGCTCGATATCGAGCTGACCGGCGTTCGCCAGGCCGGACCTGTCGCGCTCACCGCCCGCATGCTGGCGCCGGACGGCCGGGAGGAACGCGTGTTCACTGCGACGCAAATGGTGGCGGCCGCCGCCGTTCAAAAGATTCGCGCTGAGTGGGAATGGCCCGATCCGCGTTTATGGGACGTCGGACGCCCGGAACTCTACGATCTCTTGCTCGCCGTCGAAGGGCCTGGCATCCGCGATGAATACCGCCAGCGATTTGGGTTTCGAGAGTTTTGGATCGAGGGCCGCTCGTTTTACCTCAACGGACGAGAGATCCGGCTTCGGCCTCAGTTGATGAACGAGAGCTTTGTGGTGGAAGAGATCGACGGCGTTCTGCGCGGCGCTCTCGATTTCGGATTCAACATTCTGCAACTCTGGCCAAACGACCACAACAGGCGGGGCAGTCCGTTCGGTCACCGCGAACTGATCGCGGAGCGCGCGGATGAAATCGGCATGCCGCTGATGGGGCCGGTTATTGGCATGCAGCGATTTATCCTCGGCGAAAAAAGCGAAATCATCTGGGATCAGCCCGGCGTCAAAGAGCGCTATCGCCGCACGATGGAGGCGGAATTGCGCCGCTTCCGAAATTATCCCTCGATTTTGATCTGGGGCACCACTGGCAACTTCTTCAACCAGCACGCCGACCAAGACCCTCGGATGATCGGCCAGCGTACGGGTTTCCCGCGCAAAAACATACATCCGCCCGGCGAAGAGGGGTTGGCGATGATCCGGGCCGCCGACCCGACCCGTCCGGTCTTTACTCACGCCGGAAACTTCATGGGCGACATTTATACGATCAACCACTATCTGCTGATGGCACCACTCCAGGAGCGCATCGAGTGGTTGAGCGATTTCGTCAAATTCGGGGTCATGCCCTACATTGGGATCGAATTCGGCACGCCATTGCACACCACCATGATGCGGGGCCGCAAGCCATTTAGTCTGGCCCAGCAGAGCGAACCGTGGCTGACGGAATTCTGCGCGATTTATCTCGGTCCCGATGCGTACCGAAAGGAAACCGAGATTTATCGCAGCATGATCGCCAGCAAATTCATCGGAAACATGAAATGGGAAAACACCCACCTGGACCCCGCAATTGAGCACAATCCAGTTTTTCATGAGTTGCAGCGGCTGTTCGTCCGAGAAACGTGGCGCCACTGGCGCGCGGCCGGCGTTACCGGCGGCATGATCCCCTGGGCGCTCGATGCGCAGGGGTTTGCGGGTCGACCGCCGGAGAATCTTCCGCTATCCCCGACCCCGGGCCGTCGCGGTGCATGGGCAGAATCCATCAATGCCCGCCGAGCGGGCTATTTGAGGCCCGACGCCGGCTGGGAACCCCTGGGCATGGCCCAGGCGTTGAAGGAAAACAACGGACCTACCCTTGCGTGGATTTCCGGCAGTCCACTCTACGATCAGACTCACCTATACCGGCCGGGCGAGACCATCTTCAAACAAGCCGTTTTCATCAACGACACGCGTGAGGAGCAGCCGTGGGAGGCCACATGGTCCCTCGTGATCGGCGACCGCGTGGTCGAGGAAAAATCGGCAACCGGAGTGATCGCATCGGCGCAGACGCTCCGCGAACCGATCCGATTCCGGGTGCCGGCCCTTCGCGGCAGCAGCGCTCTGGACGCGAGACTCGTTCTCAAAGCCAAAATCGGTGGGATCGAACATCGGGACGAATTCGCCATTCGCATCCACGCTGCGCCGCCTGCGCCGAAGACGAAAGAAGTGCTGGTGTGGGATCCCGTCGGCAAAACGAAAAACTGGCTGGAATCGATGGGGATCAAGGCGGTCGACTGGGATGGAACCAGATCGTCCCCGCTTCCACTCGTGATCGGTCGGGAAGCCTTTACGGCGCCGGGCGCGCGGCCGCCTGGCGACTTTGCAGCATTCGTTCGCAACGGCGGGCGCGCCCTGATGATGTCCCAACACCCCGATTGGCTCCGCCGCAATGTCGGTTTTCGTGTGTCGAGACACGTAACCCGCCGCGTGTTTCCCGTGCAGCCCGGCCACCCCTTGTTCGAGGGGTTGACGACCGACGATCTGCGCGATTGGCGGGGGTCTGGCACATTGCTCGATCCGTATCCGGTTTACCCGAAGGACATGACCCCCTATTCCGTCTGGCGCTGGGGCAATCGGCATTCCGTCGCCAGCGCGCCGGTCGAAAAACCACACTTCAGCGGCTGGCGCCCCCTGATGGAATGCGAGTTTGACATGGCCTACACGCCGCTGATGGAGCTGGATTACGGGAGAGGGCGGCTGACGTTCTGCGCACTTGACCTCGAGGACCAGGCGCCGGCCGATCCGGTCGCTGAACTGCTTTCGCGGCGCATCCTGGATCGGGTCGCCACTGCGCCCGCATCGCCGAGAGTGGGGCCAGTGAGCTATCTCGGCGGGCCCAGCGGCAAGGCGCTCCTCGATGAACTGGGGGTCCTGTATACGCCGGCAACCGCGCTTCCCGATCAGGCCGGCGTTGTCGTGATCGGACCCGGAGCGCCCGTGGACGAGACGTCCCTGAACGCTTTTCTCGAGCGCGGGGGCCGCGCGCTAATCCTGCCGGCGGCCGCAGCCGCCGAGGATCATTTCGGCGCCAAAATCACCGTTCGAGAGCGGTTTCATGGGGCCGATGAGCCGCCGCCCCCTGCCGAAACCGCGTTGGCCGGAATTGGCATTTCCGACCTTCACTTCCGCACCCATCGAAACCACCCCGTCTTAGCGGAAGGCGGAAACGATTGGTCGTCGTTGCTTTCGGTGAAACGCGTCGGTCGAGGGGTCGCCGTTTATTCCCAGCTCGACCCTGCCGCGCTGAATGCGGAGAAAAATCAGTATTTCCGCCTTACGCGTTGGCGCCAACTGCGCGCGACCGCGCAAATTCTCGCCAATCTGGGCGCCATGTTCAGGGCGGATGAACGCATTTTCCGTCCGCTGCCCACTCGAATCTCTCTTGCGGGACCGTGGAAAGTGAAAATCACCAAACCGCTTCCGGCAGTGCATTGGGATCAAGCCCATCCCGACCCTGGAATTTCCCCCGAGGCGCAGGCGATGGTCCGGCCGGACTACGATGATTCCGGCTGGGACACCTTCAATCTGCCCGGGTGGTATCCGCCCCTCACGGAGCAAAGCGGTGAGGTGGTCTGGCGGCGCGTCGTGGAAATCCCGCCGGAATGGGAAGGCAAGGTACTCGTCGTGAATCCGGGCCGCATCAAAAGTTATGACACGACATTCTGGAACGGCCGGCCGATCGGCTCCACCGACGCCTCCCAGAAAGACGCATGGAATTATCCGCGCAGCTATCGAATCGCCGGCGAGTACGTCAAGGCGGGACCGAATGTGCTGGCCGTGCGCCAGTTCGCGCCTGACCGTGAGGGCGGCATTCACGGGCGGGAGGAAGAGATGTTCATCCGCGCGATGATTGCGCAGGATCAGGCCCCGCCTCTGTACGCGACCGATTACCGCGATGATTTCGAGGACGGCGACGAGCCGTATCGTTATTACCGCTGGTAAGCCGCAGCCGCCGCCGGACGGCATGCCATTCTTGGATCGGCGCCATTCCGACCACAGGCAGCCGGGTTGATTGCATTCCCGACCGGCGAATAGTGAAGGGAATTTGAACCGCGCTAGATTTGATCGCGGATCTGGGCGAGTGAGAAGCCGCGGGATTTCTACGCAATCCAGGCGTTCTCAGATGGCAGGAGCCAACCGGCGCGGCCTGGCAGGGCCGGAATCAGTCGAGTGAATCCTCAGGCGGCGCCGAGAAATGCCTCGGCATTTTTCGGACCAGAAAGTCGGCGAACAAGACTATCGCCGCGAGAATGACCAAGATCGCCAAAATCCATATAAGAATGGCGAGCACGTTGGAGCCGGAGCCGGCCTCCGGCGGCGCAGTGACCAGCGTAAACAGACGGGCGAAGAACACCGCGGCCGCGATGCGGTTCAAACAGGCGAGCCCTTTCTGGAAGAGCAGGCGCCTTGCGCTAGGGTGTTGGGGTTGCGTTCCGGCCAGTAACCGCAAGAGAGTTGAAAACACGATGAATAGGAACAGCAGGCCCGTGTCTAGCGCCGTCGCCGGCAGTCCGAGGCCGAGGATTGCGAACCAGAGTAGGCCGACAGCAAGAATCACAAACCAGCCCTGCAGGACGATGACCACGGGGGGAAACAGGTCATTTAATCGGGCGGCGATCCAGCGGCCCCACCGGGTGGCCGGCGCCTCGAATTGCAGGTTGCGGACGCCCCACAGAAACAGGATGCCAGAGAGGGCCAGTCCCGCATTTGCCAACAAACCGGGCCCGATGTGGGGATGGTACGCCCTGGCGAGGTATAACGCGATCAGCAACGGCACCAGCCCCATCGCGAGGGTCCGCCTGTAGTGCTCCCTGCACCTCCGATGGCTCGGCCGGAGCTCATTGTAATACAGAGGGTTCATGCTGATCGCGAGATCCGTAGTCGCGGCCGCGCGCAACGCCCTAGCATATGCGGATCTCGAGAACGGAACACGCGAAATCACGCCCCCGAATCGCATGGTCGGTGGGCAGTCGCGAGGTTGTCAGCGTGGGGGACAATCGTGCTAAATCGGTCCCGAAGCCGTTTCGCGGACCGGAGTCAGCCAGCGTGAAGGAATTTAGGTCCTTGGATTGGAGTACGCCCGTCCAATATCTCAAAGGCGTGGGTGCGAACCGCGCGGCGCTCCTTGCGCGGCTGGACATTCACACGGTCCGCGATCTGTTGCTCACACTCCCGCGCCGCTACGAGGATCGCCGCACATTCCGGCCCTTGCGCGACCTGCAACACGGGGAATGGGCCGCCGTACACGTTCAGGTATCTCGGGCGGACTGGAAATCCATCGGCGCCGGGAAGGGGCACTTCGACGCGATCGTGTCCGATGCGACCGGGGTCGCGCGCTGTCGCTGGTATAACGCGCCTTACCTAAAGGACCAGCTCGCGCCGGGGGTCCGTCTGATTTTGTACGGTCGCGCCGTGAGGTCACGAGGCGCGCTCCTCCTCGAACATCCGGAACTGGAGCGCGTTCACGACGGGGAAAGCGACCTGCTCAATATCGGGCGTATTGTGCCCGTCTATCCTTCGACGGAACAACTGGGCCAGCGGGCGCTCCGCCGAATGGTGTGGAATGCGCTCGAAATCTATTCGCCCGGACTGGAAGACCCCCTACCGGAGTCGACAAGGCTTCGATGGCAGTTGCCGGAGCTGCGCCGGGCTCTTCGCGAGGTGCACTTTCCAGATGAGTTGGAACAGGCGGCGAGGGCTCGCGCCCGCCTCGTGTTTGAGGAGTTTTTGTGCATGCAACTGGTGTTAGCCGCCAAAAAAAGGCGGTTGGAGCGCGAAGTTGAAGGTCGCCCCATTCAGGCTGCCGGCAGGCTCCGCGAACAGCTCCTCGCCTCACTGCCGTTCACGCTGACAGAAGATCAGCGCCGCGCGCTCTCCGAAATCCTCTCCGATATGGCCCGGCCACACCCGATGCACCGCCTACTGCAGGGCGATGTCGGGTCCGGCAAAACCATCGTGGCGGCCTGCGCCGCCGCGGACGCCATCGAATGCGGCTTGCAGGTCGCCATGATGGCGCCCACGGAATTGCTGGCCCAACAGCACGCGCGAACCTTTGAAAGATACTTGCATCCACTGGGCATCCGGTCGGCGTTGCTGATTGGAAGCCTCGGTGAGCGGGAAAAGGCCTTGGTTCGCCAGCAGGTGGCGGAAGGTCGGATCCATCTGGTCGCTGGCACTCATGCCCTGATTCAGGAGCAGGTCGAATTCCGGGAACTCGGGCTGGTCATTATCGACGAACAGCACAAGTTCGGAGTAGAACAACGCGGGCGGTTGTACAGAAAAGGCACGCAGCCTCACGTGCTGGTCATGACGGCGACCCCTATCCCGCGGACCCTCGCGATGACATGGTATGGCGATCTCGATGTAACCATCATTCGGCAGAAGCCTCCGGGCCGCCAGCCGCCTGAAACACGGGTGATCCGCTCCCAGCAGCTTCCGTTGGCCTACGACTTTATTCGCAAACAGGTGGCGAAGGGGCGCCAGGCGTACGTGGTTTACCCCTTGGTGGAAGAGTCGGAACAACTCGAGGTTCGCGCGGCTACGCAAATGTTCGAGGAGCTGCGGGCCGGCCCACTCGCCGGACTGCGCCTCGGGCTGGTTCACGGAAGAATGTCGCCTGCCGAGCGAGACATCGTGATGGAGAAGTTCCGCCGAGGCGAGATCGACGTGGTAGTCTCGACCACCGTCATTGAGGTGGGTGTGGATGTCCCCAACGCCACGGTAATGCTGATCGAACATGCGGAGCGTTTCGGTCTGGCCCAGTTGCACCAGCTCCGGGGGCGGATCGGGCGCGGAGAGAACAAGTCCTTCTGCATTCTTCAGGGCGATCCGAAAACCAAAGAGGCCTGGAAACGTCTGAAAGTGCTGGAGCAAACGCATGACGGTTTCCGGATCGCCGAAGAAGATTTTCGGATCCGCGGGATGGGAAATTTGTTAGGCCGCGAGCAAAGCGGTGCCATGCTGTTCCGGAACGCGGACCCTCTTCAGGACGTCGCGCTGCTCGAATCAGCCCGCAGAGAGGCGTTCCGCCTCATCGATGAGGACCCGCACCTGCAGCGGCCGGAACATCAACGGCTGCGAGAGGCCGCTCGCGCGCTGTACCGCGCGGCAGAGCCATTCGTGAAAGTCGGTTGAGGGCCACGGCGGTTAGCTGCCCTCCGGAAGGCCAAGAAATTCGCAGACACCTCGCAGATCGTCGACAACAGGTGCGCCAAGCGGCTCGAGCTTCTCGCGGGGGTGATAGCCGTCGGCCACCAAAAGGCAAAGGCAACCCATCGCCCTCGCCACCTCAAAATCATGCCTCGTATCGCCTATGAGAAGGACCTCCGACGGGTTAAGGCGACGACGCTGAATCCATTCGCGGCCCTGGTCGAGTTTGCCATGGGCATACACGTTGTCACTGCCCACGACATCTTCGAAAAAATCGCGCACGCCTTTTTCCGCAAGAAGAGTTTCAAGGGTACCGGCGTGATAGGCCGACAGCACATGCTGTGCGAACCCCGCCCCCTTCAACGCCGCCAAAGTCTCCCGCGCCCGCGGCTGAAGCGGCGCCTCGGACCGGCGCGCCTCATAACGCCGGATGAATTCCGCGCCGACCACGTCGAACGGATCCCGCGAGAAATCGAAGCCGAGCCGCCGGTAGTATTCGATCACCGGGAAATCAAACAACCGCCGGTATCTCGCCTCGTCCAACAGCGGTAGCCCTCGCTCCGCCAAAAGTCCGTTCATAATCTCGATGCATAACGCGGTGTCGTCCAACAACGTCCCGTTCCAGTCCCAAACTACATGTTGAATTTGAGGAGGAGTCGTCATGGCCTCAGTACAAGGTAGCATCTTCGCGGCCGTGGCTCAGCATCGGCGCCGAATCCTCCATCCGAGCTTTCGCTGATGTGGGTTGTTTAGCAGAGTTCAAACGATTTCTGCGGGACATTCGCCGAACCGCAGGACAGTCCTACTGCTGGCGCACGGCCGCGGAGCCGATAATTGTCTGCATATGGTTCGCATCCTGTGTTTGCACGGGTTTCTCGGCAGTCCGGGCGACTGGGGGCCCTTGGTGGACCGATTGAGGCGTGGATCTCATCGGACGCGGGACGCGTCGCGCTCCTGTTGTGCGGCGGGACCCGGCGGGGAACGATAATCGATGCCACTATGTTCGAGGGCCTTCCGCCGGATGCAGAACTGCATGCGGAAGAAGTGTTCGGTCCCGTCGTAATTTGGGAACGGGTTCTGGATTTCGCTTCTGCGCTTGATCGCATCAATGCGAGTCGATTCAGGCTTCAAGCTGGCGGTTTCGCCCGGAATCTGGATCGCGCGCTCACCGCGTGTACGCGTTGGTATTCGGGGGCATCCGTATCAAAATACCTTCATGGCGCGCCAATCACACGCTGTATGGCGGAGTAAATGACTGCGGATTCGGTCGCGAAGGCGGATAATTTGCGGTCGAAGAAACGACGGAAATCGGTATGTTCGTTGTGCGGCGGCGCTATCCGTCAACCCTCGCCGTGATCTGCGCGCGGCGGGCGTTTATCGCGGATTACAACGAGGATATATGAACCATGAAGGTACTCATATACGACACACATTCGTATGACCGTGAATTTCTCGAAGCGGCCAATCGCGGACGGCACGAACTCGTGTTTACCAGCGCTCAACTCGACCTTCAAACCGCGGCGCTGGCGAACGGGTTTCGCGCGATCTGCACCTTTGTCAACGACCGCGCCACGGAGGCGGTGATTCAACGTTTGGCAAAAGGCGGAACGCAGCTCATCACACAGCGTTCCACCGGATACAATAATATCGATGTTGTCGCAGCGGAAAAGCACGGCATCACCGTGATGCGCGTCGGCTCTTACTCGCCGTATGCAGTAGCTGAATTTGCTGTGGGCCTTTTGCTGGCGCTGAATCGTCGCATCCACCGCGCGTACAACAGAACGCGGGAATTCAATTTCCGGCTGGCGGGATTGCTCGGCCACGATATTCATGGGTCGACCGTGGGCGTGATCGGCACGGGAAAAATTGGGGCCGTATTTGCGAAAATCATGAGCGGATTTGGCTGCTCGTTGGTGGGCTATGACGTGGCACCAAATCCGGCGTGTCTCTCCCTTGGCATGCGGTATGAAGCGTTAGACGTCGTGCTCCGCACCTCGGATATCGTCAGTTTACATGTGCCGTTGCTGCCGGAGACGTATCATCTCATCAATCGCGAAACATTGGCCCTGATGAAGCCGAACGCCTATTTGATCAACACGAGTCGCGGCGGATTGATCGATACCGATGCGTTGATCGACGCGCTTCGCGCAGGGCGAATCGCCGGCGTCGGTCTCGATGTCTACGAAGAGGAAGAAGGCGTTTTCTTTCATGATTTATCCGATCAGGGGATCAACGACGATACGCTCGCTCGCCTGATGACGTTTCCTAACGTGCTCGTGACCGGTCACCAGGCCTTTTTCACACGCGAGGCGATCACCACGATCGCGCAAACCACGATTCAAAATATCTCTGACTTTGAAGAAGGCCGCATAAATGAGAATGTGTTGCGAGCCAGCAAATGAGCGAATGCAGGCGAGCAAAAAACCAGTGGACGATCGCGTGCAGGACCCGCGCGCACCGTCATTCCCTTGGCCTTCTCTATGCGCCTTCTTCTCTCCGCCGGTTGACCGCCGAGAATGAGTGGGAATGTCAAAACTCTATAAACGCGCTCCCCAAACCTGTTGAACATTAGAAATCGTTCGATGTCTGATGACGGCATTCTGAAACTTACAGATGATTAATTGGAT
Source organism: Kiritimatiellia bacterium (assembly GCA_025054615.1). Classification (NCBI taxonomy): domain Bacteria; kingdom Pseudomonadati; phylum Kiritimatiellota; class Kiritimatiellia; species Kiritimatiellia bacterium. The sequence goes on along the minus strand of JANWZO010000021.1, from coordinate 20,366 downwards.
AGGCCGTGCCGTCATATTTCCGACGCACCACGCAACCCGTGAGATGGACGTCCACGAGAAAACAAAAGAAGGGGGCTCCGAGTGATCTTCTGGATTCTGGAGAATCGCGACGCGGAGAAGTACTAACCAACAGAGCTCGTTTCCAAAAGTTTGGTCTTCGGTACATTCGTCAAAGCGCGGGGGGCGACGGCATCGGCACGAGAAAGCGGTAAATGGCGTGAAAATCATCATTTGGGTCGATGCGGGAGGATAATCGGTTACGGTGACCACTGGCTCGGTCGCCTTCAACGAGAGCCGAAGGGTTCAGGGGCTGTTTGACTTCATACTGACCCAGGAGATGCCCAAACGAATCATCGGGGACGGGACTCACGACAGGGATCGATTAGACGAGGAAATGGCTGGAAACGGCATCGTGATGATTGCGCCGCATCGATCGAATCGGAGTCAGAGAAGGTCGCGCAGGACGGACGATGGCTGCGGTACGCTGCCCGACGATGGACAGTCAAATGAACGATTATTTGGGTGTCGCACGTTCGCAGCCCTGTGCATCCGCTGAGAGAAGTTCCCCGTTATCTACGAAGATCTGCTTCATCTGACATATACGCTGCTGCTCCTAAAATAGGTTTTGGGTTAGCCTCTAGTCAGAAATGCTATAAATGACATGACCAGGCTGCCTATTTCATGAGCGACGAAAAAGAAAGATGGAGAAGTAGGTCCTCGCCGTGAAGCATGTTGACACCGTGCCGATCCGGGGCGCAGTTTCCTTGATGGTCGTTCGATTTGCCTGTGATCTTGCGACGTTTTGAAACCGTGTCGTCGCGCGACATGTCTTCATCGCCTGTCCGTATTGCGTGAGCCGCCTTCACGCCGCAGCTCGTCATCCGCGAGGGCTTTCCGAGACCGCCACGTCCGATGGCGTGCGCGCTTGCGCCGGTTGACAACTGGCCTTTCGTCGGAGCGTGATTGCGTTTCTTGTAGATGGAATCATCGACCCCGGTGATTTAGATCTGGAGGCAATCTCGGAAGCCGGGGCTGTCGGCTCCAGTGATTCAGACATTGACGAAGATGTTGTAGCCGGCGCCGTTGGCGCCGGAAATTTTTCGAGCTCGCCGAGCTCGGCTACAAGTCAGCGCGTAAATTTCTTTGGCTTATCGAGCTTGCCTCGAGATTAAGTATAAGGCGCTGTAAATTGGGCCAGCGGCGCAGCAACAGGGTTTCTGAAATTATCATAGAAGCCTCTGTCTCCGCGTTTCGCGGTCGACCGGATGTCGCCAGTTCGCGCCAGATGCTTAGCCGCGGACTTCTGCGCAACCCCGGGGGCAGAGTTCGGCACGGACCTCAAGCGCCTAATGCTGCATTGCCGCCGCCTTGTGTCCGGCCGGTTCGGCGCTTATTGTACCTGGCGCCGGGCACATGCCGCACGTGGAACGCCCGGACTTTACGTGGGTACAGATCGAATCGTTCATTTGGAGGTGCGAGAATGGCGACCGGAATCGATTGGAAGCCGGCGGGTACGTACAAGGACATCTTGTACCACAAGGCCGAGGGTATCGCGAAAATCACCATCAACCGGCCCGAGGTCCGGAATGCCTTTCGACCGCTGACTGTCCGGGAGATGATCCACGCCCTGCAGGATGCGCGCCTGGATGAGTCGATTGGCGTGATCATCCTGACGGGGGCAGGGGACAAGGCCTTCTGCTCCGGAGGCGACCAGCGCGTGCGCGGCGATGCCGGCTATCAGGACGAGGCGGGCCAGCACCACCTCAACGTCCTCGATTTCCAACGGGATATCCGGGCCTGCCCCAAGCCGGTGATCGCAATGGTTAATGGCTATGCGATCGGGGGTGGCCACGTGCTGCATGTTGTCTGCGACCTGACGATCGCCTCCGAGAATGCGATCTTCGGCCAGGTCGGTCCGAAGGTCGGCTCCTTCGACGGCGGATTCGGCGCGTCGTATCTCGCGCGCATCGTTGGCCAGAAGAAAGCGCGCGAAATCTGGTATTTGTGCCGGCAGTATACCGCGAAAGAGGCGCTCGAAATGGGGCTCGTGAACGCCGTAGTTCCTCTCGAGCGGCTGGAGGAGGAAACCGTCAAGTGGTGTCGCGAAATTCTTGAAAAATCGCCGCTCGCGATCCGCTGTCTCAAAGCCGCCTTCAATGCCGATTGCGACGGTCAAGCGGGCCTGCAGCAACTCGCCGGAAATGCGACACTGCTGTACTATATGACTGAGGAAGCGCAGGAGGGGAAACGGGCGTTTTTGGAGAAAAGGAAGCCGGACTTTACCAAATTTCCGCGCAGGCCCTGAGGGTCTGCTGAAGGAAGTCGGAAGGCGAGGCCCATGCTGGACGGACTGCTCATTGCGCGCGCGAGTCATTTGGCGATGGACCGTGCACCGTCTTCATTCCTCGCCTCCCAGGTGAAGAGCCAGGCGCATGTCCTCGAGTCGGACCGGAACCGGCCCGCACTCGTCGAGGACGCATTGTGGCGTTTGCTCAAGCCACAGCACGGTTACACCGACGAGGACCTCATCGCTACATTCACCGAACTGGATGTGAGCGATGGCCGTCTCGACGGCCGGGTGGCTTTGAAGACAGCCCCCCAAACGTGCCCATCCTGCGGTCGGACCCTTTCCAAGGGTATGCCGACATGCATTTATTGCGGACAAATTGTGCAGCGGGACCCCTTCGACCGATGAGGGTGACGTGAGGTCGGCGACGGTCTGGATTTCGGCCGCGCGGCCCAAAACCCTGTGGGCTTCGATCGCGCCGGTGATGATGGGGACCGCAATGGCCCAACGCGCCGGCTCGTTGGACTGGCCCTCGGCCCTGTGTGCGTTGGCCAGCGCGCTCTTTATTCAGATCGGCACGAACTACTGCAACGATGTCGCCGATTTCCTGAAGGGCGCAGATACCGAATCGCGCCGCGGCCCGACCCGCGCGACCGTGTCCGGGCTCGTCACACCGCGCCAGATGATAGCCGCGACAGCGATTGCCTTTGTCCTGTCTGCTGTTTTTGCCGCCTACCTCATATGGCGCGCGGGCTGGCCTCTGGCTGTGGTCGGCGTTTTGTCGATCGCATCTGGAATCCTCTATACGGCCGGGCCGAAACCTCTTGCCTACGTGGGTTTAGGCGACGTCTTTACGCTGATCTTTTTCGGTCCGGTTGCCGTGGCGGGTTCGTATTACGTCCAGACGCTGGAGTGGTCGTGGACGCCCGTTGTTGCGGGGCTTGCTCCGGGACTGCTCTCCATGGCGATCCTGACCGTGAACAATCTTCGGGACATCGAAACGGACGCGAGAGCCGGCAAACGAACCCTTGCCGTACGGTTTGGCGCCGGATTCGCAAAGTGGGAATATACCCTTTGTATCGTCGGTGCCGCGGTGGTGCCTCTTGTGCTGGTCGCATACATGGGCGCTCCGCCAAATGCCACTGCAGCCACTGTGATTGTGTTTGCCGCGATTCCCGCCATTCGAACCGTTTGGGGCGAATCGAATGCAGCTCTGCTGAACCATGTTCTCGCCTACACGGCCCTGTTGATGCTCGCCTTCGCGATGCTCTTCTCAATCGGGTGGAACCTGTGAAGGTCGCGCATTTCGAAGTCCGGCCGTACCGCCTGGGACTCGCCAAGCCGCTCGTTTTGCGAGCGGGCGAGCTGCGAACCAGGGACGGGGCGCTTGTCCGCGTGATTTCGGAATCCGGCGCGGAAGGGTGGGGCGATTGCGCGCCGCTGCCGAGCTTCAGCCCGGAATCTCTTGACCAGGCAATGCAGGACCTGAACGCGTGCCTCGACTCGGTGAAAGGTGCTGAAATTCGGTCGTTTGATGAGTTGGCGGCGTGGGCGCAGTCGATTGGGGGTGTGTGTTCCTCCGCGCGGTTCGCTGCGGAGAGCGCGTTGGCGTCCGCCGCTGCAGCCGAGGCAGGGGAATCGCTGGCGGGCTGGCTTTTGGGCACTCACTCGGACATCTGCCTAGTTTGCGCGCTTGCAGCCGGTCCACCGGATACATGGGCGGAGGCCGCCTACTGGGCCTCGGCGGACAAATTTCGCGTGTTGAAAATCAAGGTGGGGCGCGCAGCCATGCGTCGTGAAATCTCGGCGATTTTCGAGGCTGTCTCTGCCGCTCCGACCTTGCGGTTCCGGCTGGACGCCAACCGGGCGTGGACCGCGGAAACCGCCTTGTCGTTCGCGCGGGAGATCTCTACCGCGCCGGTCGATTATTTGGAGGAGCCTTTTTCCGGCGCCTTCCAACCGCCAGACGGTTGGCCCGGCGAAATTCGGCTGGCGCAGGATGAAAGCCTTTGGACCGATGGCGATCCAGCGCCGCCGACGCCGCCCGTGGCGGCCTGGATCCTAAAGCCGACCCTGGCAGGCGGGTTGATCCGCGCTGTTCGACTCGCGTTGCGAGCCAAACGCGCGGGCTGCGAGGCGGTGTGGAGCTCGGCCTACGAATCCGGAGTCGGAATCCGCATCCTGGGAGAGATCGGCGGGGCCCTGGGCGGTTTTGCGGGCCTTGACACGCTGCGCGCGCTCCAGCGTGATCTTCTAGAACCGCCGCTCTCGTTTGTTGACGGTGCGCTGGATCTGCGCGCAGCGCGGCGAAGTGTGGTAGATTGGTAAGGGAGCCGAGGTTCCATCGGCGCTGCCTGTAGGCGTTTGATTAGCAGAGGCGTTGCAGGGGATGACGGCATGAGTACGATTCGATGTCCGCTGGCCGAGGCGGCGGCAATTTCGCCGCATCAGACCGCCATCATCGAGGGCGCGCATCTCATGATTTTTACAGAGCTGGATGAGATGGCCGCCCGCGCGGCCCGGAACCTGCGCCGGCTCGGCATCGGACCCGGCACGCGCGTCGCCCTGTTCCTCGAGACGTCATGGCGGACGGTCGCGCTACTGTTTGGCTGCTGGCGGGCGGGTGTGACCGCGTGCCCCCTGAACACGCGACTTCCCCGGGCCGCGGTGGAGGAGCAGATCCGACGGATCGCCGCCCGCTTTTTGATCGCGCGCGCCAATTCTTCGGATCAGGAACTCGGCGGGGCCCGAATCCTCCCACCGGATGAGTTACTGATCTATCGCGAGCCGGACGCCGACGAAAAATTTTGCTGGCCTCTACGCCTGGATGCGGCTGCCACGATCCTGTTCACCTCGGGCTCATCAGGCCCTCCCAAGGCGGCCGAGCATTCGATTGCAAACCACTATTACAGCGCGCGGGGCGCGAACCAGAACATCCGGCTCGGATCTCGGGATTGCTGGCTGCTGGCTTTGCCGCTCTACCATGTGGGGGGAATTGGTATCCTTTTCCGTTGCGCGATGGCGGGTGCGGCGATGGCTATTCCAGAGGCCGGCGAATCGCTGGAGCGGGCCCAGGAGCGCTATGGGGTGACCCATCTGTCCTTGGTCCCGACACACTTGTATCGATTAATCCACGGTCCAGGCGTTCCAGACTCGTTCCGCAATGTAAAGGCGATCCTCGTCGGCGGCGCGCCGTTGCCCGCAAGCCTCCTCGCGGAGGCGCTCCGCCGACGATGGCCGGTGTATACAACGTATGGGCTGACCGAAATGGCATCGCAGGTTTGCACAATGACACCGACCTCCCCCCCCGCCAAGCGCATGACAAGTGGGCGGGTACTGAATCACCGAGAGATCCGGATCGCTGAGGATGGCGAGATTCTCGTACGCGGCGCGACCCTCTTCAACGGCTATGTAAATGATGGCCAGTTGGATCGCGCCCGCGATGCCGATGGCTGGTTCGCGACCGGCGACCTCGGCTCGATCGATGCCGACGGGTATCTGACCGTTCTCGGTCGAAAGGACAATATGTTCATTTCCGGCGGCGAAAACATACAGCCGGAGGAGATCGAGGCGATCCTCTGCAGCATGCCCGAAATCGAGGAAGCGGCGGTGGCCCCGCGCCCCGACCCGGAATTCGGGGCGAGGCCCGTCGCCTTCATCCGTTGGCGCGGCGATTCGGTGCCGGAGGCCGACTTGCGCGCGAGGCTTGCGGCCGTTCTCCCGAAGTACAAGATTCCGGATGCGTTCCACCCTTGGCCCTCCAACGGAGATTCGCCGTGGAAACTGGATCGCGCCGAGCTCCGGACCCGCGCGGCGTCGCTGCCATGAGCGCGCGACGTCGTTTGCTCGCCGCGTTTTTACTCTGTGGGTGCGGTTGGAAGGGCGTGGAAGGCGACGCGGACGGCGTGCGCATCATGCCGCTCGGCGATTCGATCACACAGGGAGACTACGCGCGCGAAAGCTATCGGCGCCCGCTGTGGCACCTTCTGAAACAGGCAGGATTCCGCGTGGATTTCGTCGGCTCCATGCGTCGGAATTACATCGCGGGGCCGTTTCAGCGCGATTTCGATCTAGACCATGAGGGGCACTGGGGCTGGACAATTGACGAGGTGTTGGAGCACTTGCCAGCTTGGGCTGCCGCGGCCCGCCCTGACGCTGTGCTGATCCATTTAGGGTCCAACGATTTGTTTCGAGGTGAAGAACCCGAGCAGGTTGCTCGCGAACTGGAAAGAGTCATCGATATCCTGCGGCAGGCCAATCCCCGAGTGGCCTTGTTTATCGCAGAACTTATCCCCGCGGCGGGCATGGAGGCAGAATTCGCCGCCGCCAACGAACAAATACGCCAGCTCCAGAGCCTCGGGACCGCGGAGTCGCCGGTGTTCAACGTCGACATGTTTACGGGCTTTGACCCCGAGCTACACACGTACGACGGCGTGCACCCCAATGAGGCCGGAGAACAGGTTCTTGCCGAACGCTGGTACGAAGCGTTGAGGGGATGGCTCGGCGAGAGGGCGAAAGAGACCCCTCCCAAATGACCTGCGCCCGACCGGGTTCGACAATTGGCCCGACTAGGCGGTGAGAGGCGTGTTCTTCAGCGGGGCGAGCGCCCGGCGAAGGGCTGCCGGAAGTTCCTTTTTACGGCGGGTGCGCGGATCGATCGCCACATGAGTGGTCGTCACGTGGCCCGCGGTTTTGCCGTCCTTCGCCAAGCGGCAGACCAATGTGAAGGACGTTCGGCCCATCCGCAACAGGCGCAGCGTCAACTCCAGCGGGTCGCCGACGTGGAGCGGCATGCGGAAGTCGCCATCTGCGCGGACAATCGGCAGGGCGATCTTTCCACGTTTGAGCACGTCTCCGAGGCCAAATCCGGCCTGTTCCATAAAAGCCTCATATGCCTCGTGCGCGATGCGGAATTGGTTCGCAAAATATAGAACCCCAGCGGCATCGGTGTCGTGCAGGCGCACGGAGGTCTTGTGCACAAACATCGGTTGAGGGTGGCTCATGGTTCCGGCATCCCGCTATTCTGATAACAGATGCGATAGGTTTGAGGTGCTCACAATCATGAAAATCAGCGCCGCGACTATCGTGGCGATCTGAACAAGAAGGATCACGCCGCTCATCGCAAAAAAGGTGCGAAATTTGGCAAGGGCAGCCGCGATTTCGGGCGGGGCCGACCGCGCAGAGGCCAGCAGCGGTTTGGCGCTCAATAGGGAAATGCCAGCAATAATCTGGAGGATCGCGACAGGAATCCCGACGCAGGTCACGGTGAGAAGTGCGCCGCTCAAAATGTTTACTATTCCAATGAAGGACAACCAGAAGCCGAACTGGGGCACGGCGGCCGTGTTTCCCGTCCCCGGCGGCACGCTCTGGCCGACGGCCGCATTCGCCAAAAGTCCCTGAAAGGCCGAAGCCAGCTCAGGGCGCGAGCCCGCCTCTGCCCAATCGCTCATGCCCTCGGTCCAAACCAAGTCGGATGCGGAGAGACTTTTCAGACGGATTAATTCGATCAGATTCTCTTCGGAAACGGGGCCGCGTTGTTCGCCTCGTACCGCGTAGTACCACTGACGCTGCATGACTATTTCCTAGTAACGCGGACTATAGCGATTGAGGGCTGCAACACAAGGTCGATTCAGTGGGATTGGGATCCGCTGGAAATTTTCGTCGTTGTCGAAGGCGGATTCAAACAGGCCTGTAACTCGCGGATTTCCCGGCGCAGCGACTCAACTTCGGCTTCCAGCCGTTCCAACCGCTCGAGAAGGGTGGGCGCCGGGGTGGGGGCCGCGGTCTGAGGCGTCTCATCGATTGTCGGCGGCGCGCCGAAAAGATGGGCATATCGAGCTTCCTTTTGGCCGGGCTGTCGAGGGAGCCGGACCACGAGCGGCGTAGGCCGCGCAGCCAGTGCGTCGAGGGCCGAAATAATTTCCGGAACGGGCGGCATGCGAGTGAATCGATCGCAGTGGGCGCGCAATTCGCCGGGGGTTTGGGGACCGCGCAACATGAGTTCGCAAAGGAGGGCCGTATCGCATTCGTCCAGCCCGAACGTTTCCGAAAAAAGGTGCTTAAATTTCGGCGCGCGGGCGCCCGCCACCGACACCATAGCAGCGAGCCGGCGATCACGAAGACGGTCCAACGCGCGGGAGACGGTGTCCTCCGTGTACGACACCACAGGGTCGCGGTTATTTTTCTGGTTGCATGCGGCGACCAAGGCATTGAGGGTGAGCGGATAATATTCAGGTGTCGTACATTGCTTTTCGACGAGGCACGCCAGCACTCGTATTTCCTCGGGCGACAACGGCGGCGTCAACGCGGAGGAAAGACCTCGGGCCGGCGCTTCTGCATCCGGTGTGGGAGCGGAATCCGGCGGCAACGGTTGGGTGACGGCATCCGACATGGTTCGTGAATCTAATACACTGCGCGAAGCAGGATCAACGGCTTCCTATTCGCAAGAATGGCCGTCCCCACTCGGGCACGAAATTCGGGCGTGAGAGCGATAGCAGTCGAAGCGCCGGCTCAGCGGCCCGAGTTGGCCGCCTGTTCCTCAAGGAAGAGCTTGTACTCCACGCTGTCCACCAGCGCTTCCCACGACGCCTCGATCAGGTTTGTCGAGACGCCCACCGTGCCCCACGATTGTTTGCCGTCTGAGGATTCAATCAGCACGCGGGTCTTTGCCGCCGTGCCGGTTTCCGGATCCAGGATCCGAACCTGATAGTCGACGAGCTGTACCTCGCGTATCGACGGATAAAACCGAGTCAGCGCCTTGCGGAGCGCGTCGTTTAATGCGTCGACCGGGCCGTCGCCTTCGCCCACAGTAGATTCGATTTCGCCGTTGACCGCCAGTTTGACCGTTGCCTCCGCGAGGCTAGCCTCGTCATGGCGTCGCTTTTCGACGATCACTCGGTAGCCGAGCTGCTGAAAGAACGGTTTGTGACGCTTCAGGACCTTTTGAATGAGGAGTTTGAATGACGCCTCCGCCGCTTCGAACGCGTAACCCTCCTTTTCCAAATTCTCCAGCTCGCGGAGTATCTGGCGGATTTCGGGCGAATTTTTCTCCAGTTGCAGGCCCATCTCCACGGCCTTCAGGAAGACATTACTAGCGCCGGACAGCTCCGAAATCAGAATGCGCCGCTGGTTGCCGACGAGCGCCGGGTCGATGTGCTCGAAGCTCGACGCAATTTTTCGAACCCCGTCAACATGCATCCCCGCCTTGTGCGCGAAGGCGCTGTCGCCTACGAACGGCTGCTTGGGATTGGGTCGGACGCTCGCCATTTCGTACACGTACTGCGAAACCGCCTTGAGCTGCCGCAGGCTGTGGGGCTGCATGCAGTCATAGCCCATTTTCAGAAGCAGGATCGGGATGATGCTGACGAGATTGGCATTGCCCACTCGCTCCCCGAAGCCGTTGATCGTACCCTGGACGTGTAGGGCGCCCGCGCGGACCGCCGCAATCGAATTGGCGACGCCCAGCTCGGAGTCGTTGTGGGTGTGGATGCCGATCCGCGCGTTGGGAAAGACCGCGCACACGTCGCGCACCACCGCCGCCACCGTGTCCGGAAGGCTGCCGCCATTCGTATCGCAGAGCACGAGCCGGTCGGCGCCGGCCTCCACGGCGGCGCGGAGCGTTGCAAGCGCGTGTTCGCGGCTGTCTGCATATCCGTCAAAGAAGTGCTCCGCGTCGTAAATGACCTCCTTGCCGCGCTCCTTGAGAAAGCGCACGGTGTCGGCGATCATTGCGCGGTTTTCTTCTTCCGTCGTGCGCAGGACCTCGCGGACATGCAGCCGCCAGCTCTTTCCGAAGATGGTGCAGACCGGTGTGTCCGCTTCAATCAGCGCACGGCAGCCCTGGTCCTCGGCCACCGGCACATTTGCCCGGCGTGTGCTGCCAAATGCAGCGATTCGCGCATTCGTGAATTTTTCGCTTTTGATCGCGCGAAAGAATTCCATGTCCTTCGGATTCGACGCCGCATAACCGCCCTCGATGTAATCGACGCCGAATTCGTCAAGGCGTTTGGCGACGAGGATCTTGCCGACGCCGGAAAAAGAAACGCCTTCCCCCTGCGCGCCATCGCGCAGGGTGGTGTCGTAAATCTCCACCCGCGGCTTCATCGCCGGCGTCTCCACGTGGGGCGTAGGGACCCGCCGGATTTTCGCCCCGCACAACTCATTTCTTTTTCCCCAGCTCGAAGGCCTTGTGCAGGGCCTGGACCGCCTTGTCTGCCTCGCTCTTTCGGATTACGACGGAGATTTTGATCTCCGAGGTTGCAATCATCTCGATGTTGATTTTTTGCCGCGCGAGAGCCTCGAACATTCTCGCTGCCACGCCGGAATGGCTCCGCATGCCGACGCCGACAATGCTAATTTTGGCGATATCCTCATCCACCACCACGCCCTTGGCGCCGAGCTCGGACTGCATCGACTCGACAGCGCGCCGCGTCTTCGCCAGATCGACCCGCGGCACGGTAAACGTGATATCCGTCTGGCCGTTCTCGGACACGTTCTGGACAATCATATCGACGTTGATGTTCTTGCGAGCCAGTTCCCCAAACATCAGCGCGGCCACGCCCGGCTTGTCCTCCAGGCCCTTGACGGTCACCTTCGACTGGTTTTTGTCCGCGGCAACGCCTCGAACGACAATGTCTTCCATGTTTTTCACCTCTTCGCGAACCAACGTACCCGGTTTTTCAACGAAACTCGACATGACTTCAAGGACCACTCCGTGTTTCTTGGCAAATTCCACCGCGCGAGACTGGAGCACCTCCGCGCCCATGCTGGCCAGCTCGAGCATTTCATCATACGAAATTTCATCCAGTTTCCGCGCCTCCGGTACGACCCGCGGATTGGCGGTGTAAACCCCCTCCACATCCTTCAAGATCTGGCACCGGTCAGCCTTGATTGCCGCCGCGAGCGCGACAGCGGTCGTGTCCGAACCGCCGCGCCCGAGCGTGGCAATGTCCTCGTTGGGGTTGAGCCCCTGAAATCCGGCCACCACCACGATGCGACCCTTTTTGAGCTGAGCGAGGAGCCGTTTCGGCTTCAAAGCGCGGATTTTCGCTTTCGTGTGGACCTCGTCCGTATAAATGCCCGCCTGCGGGCCGCTCATCGAGATTGCGTCCGCGCCCAGCGCGTGCAGCGCCATCGTGAGGACGGCGGATGAAATCTGTTCGCCCGTGGCGAGCAGCGCGTCGAGTTCGCGTTCATCGGGCTCAGGATTCACCTGCTTCGCCAGGTCGATCAGCTCGTCTGTCGTGTCGCCCATCGCGCTGACCACCACGACGACCTGGTTGCCCTCGTCCCGCGTCTTGAGAATACGTTTCGCGACGCGGCGGATGCACTCGACATCGGCGACGGAGCTGCCGCCGTATTTCTGGACAATCAGGGCCATATCTACTCTCCCGACAACAACTTCATCACCTCGGACAGGCTTAAGCCGACCAACTTGCCCGCTTGGCACGTTTCCTCGTCCCAGTGCGTGGCGGCATCCGGCTCCACATGCGTGCCCCACAGCACAAACGGCTGTGGCGCGCATTCCGCGCCGGTTGCTCCCGCGGACGGATCCACGGTCGCCAGCAGGCAACGCCGATGCTTATACCGGCGAAGGGCGTCGAGCAAGGGCTGAATGAGCAGGAGGTCGATCCGCTCGAGGAGCCGCACTTTTTCCGGCGCGGCAGCGCGGTGGAACTCCGGAGGCATTTCCGCGTAGACGATCAGGCGGTCGCACGCGGACAGCCACGCGCGCGCCTCAGACGTGTCCACGGCCGGTGACGGCTGCGCCGATTCCCACGGTTCCGGCAGAGCATGGGCCGGCGCGCTGATTGCCCGTGCGAACCCGGCCGCCATCGCGCTTTGCGTCAGGAACTGAACGCGCAACAAGGATGGCGCGATTCGCGCAAGCGGACCGCCGCCCCAGATCCAAATGGCGTTGGCGGGATTCGCACCGAGGTCCACGCGGATTTCATTGACCGGGTGCCGCACCAGTTGCTCAGCCGAACGCTCCATGACCTCCCTGAACAGGGCAGATCCGCGCCCGCCGTGGGCAAGCGAGTCGGACGCCTCCGGCACCCATGGCGGAATCCCGTAGTCCGGGTCCCCGCCGCTCATCCGCGCCAGCACAACGAGCCGGCCGGGGGCTCGCGGGAGCAGGCGCACCCGCGCCGGGTCGAATCGCGTCTGGACGGCCGCAGCGAGCCGTTCGGTCTCCTGCATCGTGATCCCACTGACCAAGCCGTCGCGGAGCTCGCCGCTGTCCAGCGTCACGAAGTTTGCGCAAAATGCGTGGGTATATCCCGAAAAGTCTGTGTCCAGCGCCCACGCCTCCAGCGCTCCGCGGGAAAGCAGGCGGGCAGCCTCCTCGTCCAGCCCCGCAAGGGCGCCGAGCAGCCGTTCGGGGGACACGCGCTTTTTGGAGCGGCCGCCGGGTAACGCACCGGCTTGTCCCTCCGCGGCCAGGCGGTTTGCATTCGGGCAGCGCGCGACGGCCAGGGGGGTGCGGCCGTCGAGGTCCGGACTGGGCTCATCCGCCGCGTTTTCGAGGAGGATCGCCAGCGACTTCATTCGAAATCCTGGATTCGAAGCGCCACCGTCGGCGCGCCGACAACATCGAGCGCGTCGATCTCGGCCAGCGCCGCGCGGAAGGCGCGCTCCTCGGCTGCGTGCGTAAGCATGATGACGGGCACATGCTCGCCCTGTCGGCGCTCCTTCTGCACCATAGAAGCAATACTGACCCGGTGCGCGCCCAGCGCCGCTGCCACGCGCGCAAGGGTGCCCGGCTGGTCGAGTAGCGACATGCGCAGGTAGTAGCGCGTGCGGATTTCCGACATGTCGACGAGCGGCTCCGACGCTCCGCCCAGCGGCAGCGCGCGAGCCCCGGTTTGTCCGCCGCGGGCGAGCCGGGCGGCCACATCGGCCACATCGGCCAGCACAGCGCTCGCGGTCGGCAGCCGTCCCGCGCCGCGCCCATAGTACAACGTGTCGCCGACGATGTCGCCACGGACGAGGACCGCATTAAACACGCCGTCCACGGAGCCGAGCATATGCCTTGCGGGCACGAGTGCCGGATGCACCCGCACGCTGATGCCATTGGCCTCGCGCTTGATGATGGCCAGCAGCTTCACGCGGTATCCCAGTTCGCCGGCATAGCGGATTTCATCGATCGCCAGCCCGCGGATGCCTTCGACGTGGACGGCCGACATGGGAACGGGAAAGCCGTATGCCAGGGAGGCGAGGATGGCCGCCTTGTGCGCCGTGTCGAGCCCGTCGATGTCCAAGCTTGGCTCCGCCTCGGCGAAGCCGGCGGCTTGCGCCGCCCGGAGCGCCTCCGAAAACGGCAGGTTTTCCAGTTCCATCCGCGTCAGGATGTAGTTGCACGTGCCGTTGAGGATGCCGTGAATCTCGAGGATGTTGTTGGCCACCAGCCCCTCGCGCAGCGCCTTGATGATCGGGATACCGCCGCCGACGCTCGCTTCAAATGCCAGCTCGGTGTCTCGGGCGGCTGCCAACCCGAACAGCTCGGAGCCGTATTCGGCCAGCATCTTTTTGTTGGCGGTGATCACAGGTTTTCCGAGTTCAAGCGCGCGCGTGACCAGCTCCCGCGCAATCCCGACTCCGCCGATCAGTTCAATCACGATGTCCACCCGCGGGTCTTCCACCGCCGAGCGCGCGTCTCGCGTGAGGAGCGAGCGGTCCACGCGGACGCCACGGTCGCGCTCGAGGTCGAGGTCAGCAATCCACCGCAGCACCGGACGCGCACCGACCCGTCGCGCAATCAGCTCCGCGTTGCGCTGGAGACCCTCGACCACGCCGGCGCCCACCGTGCCGAAACCCAGCACCGCCAGTCCAATTTCTTTCATCGCGTCGTCCTCGATTCTAGGGCATGTCCGAACGGCAGCTTTCCGCCGGTGACTACAAAAAAGCCCTCGACCGATCGAGGGGTCCGCGCCCGTTTGCTCCGCGGGAAGCCGAATCCCCTTGCTCCCCGTCCCGCAGGATCCATCCCCCTGCCGTCTACATGCGCGAGTCGTTGAGCCTAGCAATGGAATGCCATCGCTCAAGCGGTTTTTGCGGCGCGGGCGCGCGCCCATTCCGGGTTGCCAAACTCTCAGCCAGGCGGGCTAATGTTGGAGGGCTGATTCTGCCGCGGCTCGCGGGGCGGGCGCTCCGGCGCCGGCTTTTCCGTCGGGCTTGGGGCCGTAAGTGAACCGTCAAAAAATTCGATCACAAACCCCTTTTCAACGAGCCACCGCAGGTCAGAGAACAGCCGAATGGCGGCTTCCGACAGGGGGTCGGCCCCGGGTTTTAGAATCGGGAGCAGATCGTCCCGCTTCAGCCCGGGATAGTTCCGGATGGCCTCGAGCAGAGGGCGTATGTGCGCCGCGGTGTTAGCCGGGTCGATCGGATGTGGTTCAACCGCCGTGACAAAGGTCTCGCCCTCCCGGGCCTTGAAGAAGTGGAGCCCCTTGTGGCGAAGGGCGGGTCGGAGGGCCAGGGTCATCGTAAACGGCTTGGCGCGTTCGCGCCTCAGCGCTTCCTCGATCTGCCGGCGTAACGGATAATGCTCCGGCAATTTTTCCAGCATCCGTGCGGGCATGATGAACCGCTTTCCGGCGGAACGAAGCTGCCCCAACTGCGTGCGTTCATACTCGAGGATCGCCTCCTCGCTCGAAAGCAGCGGCGCGTCCGGCGGCGCGTTTTTGGGCCGATAGCGGCGGCGCGTGCGAGCCTGTTCCTTCCACTGCTCGATGGCGGCCGGATCCTTCACCAGCTCAATTTTCGCCCGATACTCATCGATTTTCAGATGCGGAAACCGGGTGCGTTGAAGTTCGAGCAGCCGTTCCTGAAATCCATGATAGTTCGGAGGGCCTAACAGTTCGCCCGTCAGTGTGCAGCGGCCCACGCAGGTGAACTGGCCCGACGGCGGGTCCCCCTGCTCAATCACCTCTTCAAAAACCTCGCGCAGATGAGTCGTCAGCGCATGGCTGCGCAGCGAGTCCTCATCGGTGAAGATGCAGCCATCCGGCTTGAACTGGTACAACGTCAGATCGCCGCGCGACTCGACTTTGATGAGGAAGTGTTCCGGTTTGGTCAGGAACCAAACGGACAGTTGCTCAAGCGGGTAGGCCTTCCTCGCCGCCTGAATCCGACGGCCGACCCGATCGAGCGCCGACCGTTCCGGCAGGAACGAGATGAATACGGGCAGCCGAGCCGCCGGCTGGCGTTTAACCGGTTGGCGCTCCGCGTTCGCCGGCTCCGCCCGTTCCTCACGCCGCCGCATGTTTCGGTCCCGTTTCGGCCGTTGGCGTTCTACGCGGCCTTCGGGCGGGAGATCTTCGGCTTCGGAAGCGGGCGCAGCTTCCGCCGCCGTCGGCGACTCATCGGCCGGTTGGCGGGCCCACGTCGGAACGAACCGCAAATTCAAAATCATGTCCGCAACCGGGCCGTCCGGCGAGTCGGTCGCCGGTCGGGCCGGTTCGGGTCCGGAATCCTGATGGGGGGTGTCCGGGGACATGGCCCATCAGCCAACCAAAGCGAAACAGCTTTTTCAATGCAGGAATCGCCGGCATCGAGCGGATGGGGGGGGAGGGCCAGCCAGGGCGATCGCGTGCGGACCCTCCGCTGGGTTTAGCTTTCGCTCAAGCGCTTTCGGGGGCCCTCGAAAAAACGGACATGCGCGTCGCGCAGGATGTCCGGAATCCGATTCGCAAAAGGGCTGCGAGCCAAGACCTTACGCCAATCGACTTCGTCGACGCGCGACGCATTCTGGCCCGGAAACCAATGATCGGCCTGGCCGAGGAGGTTATAGCGCATTTTCGCCCAACCCTCCATGTCGAGCGCGGTGGCCCACGTCCACAGGCGCAAGATTTCGTGCACGTTGATTCCGCCCGGAATCTCAGTCCACTCCGGGATGCCCTCGTGCCAATGTTCCGCCCAGTCGCGTCCGTGTGTGCGGATGACCTCGTCCCATAGCCGCGCTGCAATCGGCGCGGTGACCGTCGCCGCTTGCGAATACCAACGCAGGCCGTCCACGTGTTCATCGAAATCGCTCGGCCGGGCCGCGCCGAGGCTCAACGTGTGGATCTGCGACCGGCTCAAACAGTACAGGTCGTTGAATTGCATCGGCGTTAGTGGCGCGCACAGGCGTTTGAGCTTGTCCGACGGTTCGTACAATTTGCCTCCCTTGTCGTTCGGGCTGATGATGAAGACGCCCATGTCTCGGGCTGCCGCGGCCTCCACGGCCGGCCACGTGAATTCGTTTACGAAATACCAGTGGAGGTTCACGTAATCAAAGCGGCCTGTCTCGATGGCGCGAACAATCACCCCTACAGGCGCATGGGTCGAAAACCCGATGAACCGGCATCGGCCCTCCCGCCGAAGCCGCTCCGCTTCATCAAGCGAGCCGCCGGGCTTCAACGTGAGTTCCAGCAGCGCCTGGTTGTTGATTCCGTGGATGGCGAGTAAGTCAACATGCCCGAGCCGAAGGTTTCGAAGCGAAGTCTCGAACACGGTGCGAAACTCCGCACCAGATTCCTTCGGCCCGACTTTTGTTTGCACGATGAGCTCGTCACGCGGGTAGTCCGGCAGGATGCTTCCCAATTGCAGCTCCGAAGTCCCGTAGCCGCGCGCCGTTTCGATATGTCGAATGCCCAGCTCGATCGCGCGCCGAATCGTCGCCTCCAGGTTCCGCTGACTCGCCTCCGGCACCTCAGATGCAGGCAGATCTTTCCACGAATGCTGGTAGCGCATCCCGCCGCACGAAAAGACCGGCATCGCCAGTTCAGTTTGGCCAAATCGCCGTGTCGGAACAACGGCTGGGGCCGCGGCCGTCATGCAAGTCCCTCTTCGCCGACAGCGCGGTCCAGCGCCCGGTCCATCTGAAATTTCGGATCGGCCGCAACGCGCGCGTCGCGCGGCGCATCTTCGCCGCGGCGCAGGTCCGGCGGCAACGAGCGCGCGAAGGCCGACACGGCGCGTCGACCGTCGTCGAGCGATAAAATGCCGTTACAAACCTCGCGCAACCGGTGCACATGCGGGAATCCGGAGGCGTACCAGAGCAGGTGTTTTCGCATCATCCGGGCCGAGGCGGGCGTGTCCCCGTAGTGCGCCGCGTGGTACTGCAAATGCCTCAGGACCGTCTCCTCCCATTCCGAGACGGTCGGATCCTCCGGCCCGTGGCCTGCCAGTGCGCGAAAAATCCACGGGTTGCCAAGCGCGCCCCGGCTGACCATCACGCCGTCGCAGCTCGTTGCCTGGACCATGCGCGCCGCATCGGCGCGTGTGAAAATGTCGCCATTCCCGATGCCGACGATTCGGGGATTCACCGCGCGCGCCGCCGCCAACCCGGCCGCAATCCCGTCCAGCCGGACGCGGACGCCGTAATTGTCCTCGCGGGTGCGCCCGTGGATGGTGATCGCATCGGCGCCCGCGCGCGCGATCGCCGCCGCGTTCGCCTCGACGTTGATCGAGGCCTTGGAAAATCCGAGTCGAATCTTGACGGAAAGCGGGCGTTTCGTCGCCGCCCGCGCCGCCGCGACGATCTGCTCCACGCGCGCCGTGTCGCGCAAAAGCGCCGCGCCCAGACCGGATTGCACCACCTTGCGCACCGGGCAACCCATGTTGAGGTCGATGATGTCAAACCCTCGCTCATCGAGCAGCCGCACCGCCTGAAACACGCGCTCCGGGTCCGGACCGGTCACCTGCACGCCCAAAAGCATCTCGGACGGGTGGCGCGCGAGCATCTCCTCGGTCCGCCGGTTTTTCACCAGCAGCGCGACCGCGGAGAGCATTTCCACATAGGTCAGTCCCGCGCCGAACTCCTGGCAGATGCGGCGAAACGGGACGTCGCTCACCCCCGCCAAGGGCGCCAGCAGAACGCGGTTCGGCACCTGGATGGCTCCAATCTGGATCGGCCGGTCAAGCATCGGATGCATGATGATCGCGTCGCGCCGGTCCGACAAATGTTTTCCGTCCAGCGAGCCGGCGATGTGACCGCCCTCCCGGCCCTCGCGCCGAAATTTCCATGCCATGGAAATGGTAAGTGAGAGAATTTCCATTCCATGGAAAAGGTGAGGGTCGAAATTTCCATGCTATGGAAAAGTGAGGGCTGAAAATTTCCATTCGATGGAAACGGAAAGGGCCGCGTTTCCATACCATGGAAACCGGGCGGCCGGCGGTCCGAACTGGCGCGCCAGGATTCGTGATCGTATTGTGGGAACATGGCCTACTGGTTGATGAAGAGCGAGCCGTCGGTCTATTCGATCGACGATCTGGCGCGGGAGGGCCGGACGCCGTGGACCGGCGTCCGCAACTATCAGGCGCGCAATTTCATGCGCGACCAGATGCGCGAGGGGGATATTGTCTTTTTTTACCACTCCAGTGCGGAACCGCCTGGCATTGCTGGACTGGCCCGCGTCGTGGGCAAGCCGTATCCGGACCCGACGCAATTTGATCCCAAAAGTCCGTATTATGATCCGCGGGCCCACGCCGATCGGCCGGTATGGTTCCTTGTCGATGTTGCGTTTGAGCGGAAGGTTGAGCCGATCATCACATTAACGGAGCTTCGGGCGGAGAAAAGACTTCGGGACATGCTCGTGTTGAAGCGCGGACAACGGCTCTCGGTTCAGCCGGTCTCGGCGGAACACGCTCGCGTGTTGATGGAGATGATCCGCGCGAGGGGCACTTGACTCCGCGGCGAGGCTTCACGATAAATTAGGGTTCACGGTTGCACCCGTGGTGGAATTGGCAGACACGTAAGATTCAGGTTCTTATGCCTTTACCGGCGTGGGGGTTCAAGTCCCTCCGGGTGCACCATTTTGTTTTTGGCGATTTTTCCGCAACGTTTTTTCACGGATTAGGTATCTCGACGCGGACACAGGCCAGCGGCAAACATAGCCGACGGCCAGCCCGAGGCGAAGGCCGGACGGGAAGCAGCGACGACGAGACGCGACGACCGGAATCGGACGGATTTTCCGAGAGCTTCCCCGCCAATTCGGAGAGGATTTGAGGATTTTTTCGCGGCATGTGCATCAAGGCCGCCGTGCCGCGATTCTTCTTTGGGCGCCTCGTAATCCCCTTCGGAGGTGGTCCGCGATATCTTTTTCAGTCCATCCGCATCCGCTTTTTCGGGTACGCGAACAGGTTTGGCTGATTTTGGGTGAAAATATCGCAAGACGGTAAGGTCTTCCGTAATTGCCACGCTTTCGGCCTGTTTGGTGTCATTGATGAATGGCTCTAGCGGTTCTAGCCAACTCGCCGCGTTTCGGCTCAACAGGTCCAGCCCGGCCTGCAAGGGGGCCATCTCCTGCAACAGTATTCTTGCGAGCTGCCTGATCTGGTCTACAAGGTCATCATCTCGTCGCCGACCTGGTTGAGAAGTTAGTCGTACGGCGATAACCGGAAGCGACGAACTGCTTCCCGTTGAGACCAGCCGTAAGAATCACGTTGCCCACCTGATCGTCGTAGTCCACAACAATCCCGGGTGAAACTTCCTTGGAACGGTTTGCTGGCGCTTCGCTGAGGGTTCGATAAAGTGCGTCGGCCTGCTGGTCCTCCTTGAGCTTCATGCGATGGTCCGCATTCGATCGAAAATGCCGTGACGACATGCGGCGGCATTTTCTTGGCGTTGACGAAGACGACCACCCGAAACACGCGCCCGCCAAAATCGGGGATGCGAGTCAGGCGGTGTTCAAGGGTCGGATCCACCGGATCGGGGTCCGTCGCATCCGGCGCGCTCTATGCCGGTTCCGGCCAGGCAGGCTGATTAGCCTGCTTCGCAAGGACGTCCAGGGCATGTTCCGTAAGCTCATATTGCATCAGGCTGTACCAATCCATGCGAGGACCTTCAGACCTCGATGCCGCGGTCGTCCACGATCTTGACCGCGATGCGCTTGTGCTCGCCCGGCTCAAAAGCGAGGGATACCGTGCCCCAGTATCCTTCTATGCGTTCCTCGTCAATTTCGGCTTTGAGATTCCTGGCCAGTTTTGCCCAGCACGTCGTCGTGCGCCATTTGTAAAAAGATCTGGCGCGGGAGGGCCGGCCGCCGTGGACCGGCGTCCGCAACTATCAGGCGCGCGATTTCATGCGCGACCAGAT
>JANWZO010000020.1 GCA_025054615.1 Kiritimatiellia bacterium | reverse complement strand
TCGCCCTCCGCGCAATTCGTGAAGATCGGACGCTGCACCAGCAATTACACGAAGAGAACAAGCAGTGGTTGATGAGCAAAATGAAGGACGCCGAAGACGGCATCGGCTTCCGGATAATCAGCACCTATCGGCACGTGGCGAAGGCCGGCGGGACGGAAGCGGCCTGGTTTGATCTGGGACTGCCGACCGTGGGGGAAAGGTCGCTGCTGACCCGACGCGTGGGGGACTTTCTGCGCGCCGAGGATGTGTTGGTGAGCCGGTTGCCGCCGCGGCGAGTCTTGGAGAAGGCGCTGCGGCCGGATGATAACGAAAAACCTGTGGGCGAGATCGTCGAGGCGTTCTTGAAGTATCCGCATCTGCCAATGTTGGAGAGCGAGAAGGTGGTGCGGGAGGCTATTGTGCAGGGTGTTCGGGACGGCCTGTTTGGTATCCGCATGGGCGATGAGATCCTTTTCCGCGTCGCACTCTCGGCCGACGACCTGGACGATGGGGCCATCCTCGTGCGAGCGGCAGCAATCCAAGCCGTTCCGCCACCCGAAGGCGGGCGTGCAGTCGCAGCCGGGCCGGAACCTACTGCCGTGAGAGAAACAGCGGCCTCTGCCTGCTCGCCGTCGCAACCGAGCGAATCTGGCATTCGATTCTATAAGGTGCATGCGCAGGTACCGTGGGACAAACTCACGGATGTCGTGCGCGGGGTCATTGGTCCTCTACGGAATGACGGCGCGGAGCTGGAGGTGGAGGTCATTGTGACGGCGCGCTCGCCATCGGGCGGAATCCGAGAATCGACCCTGAATCAGAAGGTGCGGGAAACGCTGAGCCAGATCGGCGCGCATTTTGAGGAAGAATCCGATCCGTAGCTTCCTCTCCGTTCCTGCGGCGTCAGGTAGCGACCCCACCATCCGATAGCGCGGACCTTCCCGCTGCCACCCGTCGTGTCACGCACTTGGACGCCGGCCGCAGGACGGCGGCTCAAGAGGTGCGAGGTTCGATGATGAGGAGAAGGTCGCGGCTTTCGACCGGGGAGCCGGGTTTGACGCGGATCTCTTTGATAACCCCGTCGGTCGGCGCATAGACGGCGGTCTCCATTTTCATCGCTTCGATGCTGAGCAGTTTCTCGCCTTTTTGGACCGCCTGCCCTACCTGCGCCGTGAGGGTGGAGACCTTGCCGGGCATCGGCGAAGCGACATGGCCCGGGTTGTCCGGGTCGGCTTTGACGTGCTGCGGCGCAGCCGCCTTCCGCGAGCGATCGGCGACGCGCACGGTGCGGGGCTGACCGTTCAGCTCAAAGAACACCTCACGAGTGCCGTCTTCCGACGGCTCGCTGACCGTCAGGAATTTGGCGATAAGCGCCTTGCCGGGCTCCAGTTCGACCGTGATCTCAACGCCGGGGCGCATGCCGTAGAAGAAGACATCGGTTGGCAAGATCGACGTGTCACTATAATGTCTGCGGTGCTGCTCCAACTCGAGGAAGATCGACGGGTACATCAGATAGTTCAGCAGATCCGTCTCTGTGGGCTCGCGCTTGATCTTCTCCTCGAGCTCCCGAGCGACCTTTTCGAAATTGGTCGGGGGCAGCAGCTCGCCCGGCCGTTTGGCCATCGGCGTTTTCCCGCGGAGGATGATGCGCTGCAGGTCTTTGGGCCAGCCACCGAGGGGTTGGCCCAGCCGGCCTTCGAACAGCTCGACGACGGAGGCGGGGAAGGAAATGTTGCGGGATTCGTCGAACAGGTCTTCGGGCTTCAGGTTGTTGGCGACCATGAACAGCGCCATATCGCCGACCACCTTGCTGGTGGGGGTCACCTTGATGATGTCGCCGAAGAGTTTGTTCACCTCGGCGTACATGCGGGCAACCTCGGGCCATCGCGGGCCGAGTCCCATGCTCTTCGCCTGCTCCTGCAGATTCGTGACCTGGCCGCCGGGCATTTCATGCTGATAAACCTCGGCCGTGCTCGCCATCATGCCGGATTCAAACGGGTAATAGAGTTTGCGGACGGCCTCCCAATAGGCGGAGTAGGCGTTCAGCGCGTGGATGTCGAGTTTCGTGTCGCGCGGGGTGTTGCGGAACGCTTCGACGATCGAGTTGAGATTGACCTGGCTGGTCAGGCCGCTCATCGACGCGACGGCGCAATCGACGATCGAGGCGCCGGCCTCAGCGGCCTTGATGATGGCGGCAGCCTGCACGCCCGCGGTGTCGTGCGTGTGGAAGTGGATGGGGATCCCGATTTCCTCCCGCAGCGCGCGGACGAGTTTTTGCGCGGCGTAGGGCTTGCAGAGGCCGGCCATATCCTTGATGCCGAGGATGTGCGCGCCGGCCTTTTCGAGCTCCTTCGCCATTTTGACGTAGTAGTCGAGCGTGTATTTGTCGCGCTTGGGATCGAGGATGTCCCCCGTGTAGCAAATGGCCGGCTCGCAAATGGCCTGGGTTTCCTCTAGCACGGCGTCCATGGCAGGACGCAAGTTGGGCAGCCAGTTCAAGCAGTCGAAAATCCGGAACACGTCGATGCCGTGTTCCGCCGCGCCTTTGACGAAACGCCGGACGACGTCATCGGGGTAGTTTGTATAGCCGACGGCGTTGCCCGCGCGGAGCAGCATTTGGAAGAGGATATTGGGGATTGCCGCGCGCAGTTGGTCGAGGCGCTCGAAGGGATCCTCTTTCAGGAATCGCATCGCGCTGTCGAACGTGGCGCCGCCCCACATTTCGAGGCTGAATAGGCCGTGGAGGCGGCGCGCGACGAACGGCGCGATGCGCAGCATGTCGTAGGTGCGGACGCGCGTGGCGAGCAGCGATTGGTGCGCATCGCGCATCGTCGTGTCGGTGATCAGTGTCCGTTTTTGCGAAAGGACCCACTCGGCGAATTTGCGCGGTCCCAGCTCCTGCAGGCGCTGGCGCATGCCGGGCGGCGGCGCCTGGTCCAGCGCGCAGGGCGGTGGTTTCGGCGTTTCGAGCGCGCGGCCGTCGGTCCGGCCCTTGACCTCCGGATTGCCGTTGACCATGACCTCGCCGATGTACGTGAGGAGCTTGGTCGCGCGGTCCCGACGGTGCGGCCAGCGGAACAATTCGGGCGTGTCGTCGATGAACGTGGTGATGGCCCGGCCGCTCCGGAACGTGGGGTGTAGGATAAGGTTGTTGAGGAATGGGATGTTCGTCTGCACGCCGCGAATCCGGAATTCGCGAAGCGTGCGGTCCATCCGTTGAATAGCCTGCTCGAATGTCGGCGCCCAGGTCGTGACCTTGACCAGGAGCGAGTCGTAATACGGCGTGATCACTGCGCCCGCGTAGGCCGTGCCGCCGTCGAGGCGGACGCCGAATCCAGCGGCGGAGCGGTAGGTCGTAATGCGACCGTAATCGGGAATGAAGCGGTTGGAGGGGTCTTCTGTCGTGACGCGGCATTGGATCGCAAAGCCGCGCGTTTCGATTTTGTCCTGGGGCGGGATCGCGAGCTGTGGATCGTCGAACGGTACGCCCTGCGCAAGCAGGATCTGCGCGCGGACAATGTCGATTCCGGTGACCATCTCCGTCACGGTGTGTTCGACCTGAATTCGCGGGTTGACTTCGATGAAGTAAAATTCATTGGTGTCGGCATTGACGAGAAATTCGACCGTGCCGGCGCAGAGGTAATTGACCTGCCGGACGAGGCGGACCGCGGCATCGCAGAGCGCGGCGCGCACCGCGGGGTCGAGATTCGGCGCCGGGGCGATCTCCACGACCTTTTGGTGGCGCCGTTGCACCGAGCAATCCCGTTCCCACAGGTGTAACACGGTTCCTCGCCCGTCGCCCAACACCTGAACCTCGATGTGCCGCGCGTGGCGGATGTAGCGCTCGACGAATACCGCTGGATTTCCAAATGCGCCGCCCGCCTCACGCATCGCCTCCTCGAGCTTGGGCTCCAACTCGGAAGGCTTTTCCACCACGCGCATGCCGCGGCCGCCGCCGCCAAAACTGGCTTTGAGGATCAGCGGGTAGCCGACTTTTTCGGCGGCTTTTTTTAGCGCGGGCCCAGGCTTGACCGGTTTCTCCGTTCCGGGAATTGTCGGCACGCCGACCTGGGCGGCCAGGCGCTTGGCTGCGAGCTTGTCGCCAAAGGTCCTGAGCATTTCGGGTGTCGGCCCAACGAACAGAATGCCGGCATCGGCGCAGGCCTGGGCGAAATCGGCATTTTCGGAAAGAAATCCGTAACCAGGGTGGATCGCGTCCGCGCCCACCCGCTTTGCCAGCGAGACGATTCCCTCGATGTCGAGGTAGGCGGCGACGGGCCCCTTTCCTTCGCCGATCAGGTAGGCTTCGTCCGCCTTGAAGCGATGCAAAGCGAAGCGGTCCTCATGGCTGTAGATCGCAACAGTGCGGATCCCCAATTCGTTGGCGGCCCGGAACACGCGGATGGCGATCTCACTACGGTTCGCAACGAGAAGCTTCTGGATTGTCTTCATCAAATGGGCTCCTCAACGGTCTGCGATGATTTTGATTTTTCTGCACTAAGGAAAGCGGAATTTACGCGGGACCCTCCGGTTTGCGCTGGACATGCGCTAGGCGGCCTCTCCACTGGCGGCGGAGGAGGTCGCGATGGTTTCCGGTGATGGCGATTCCCGTTCGCCGTGCGGGCCGCCGCGGTTGTCCACCAGCGAGAGACACCGCGGGCTGTCGATTCGGAGGCGCGTTCAGACTGGTTCTGGCAAGCGTGCCGGAACGTGGGTGGTTCTTGCAGACCCTGTCGAGGGGGGCGTCTTTCCGCGGGAGCGAAGCTCGGCTTCAGGTGGGATGAACAGCGATCTGGCGTCGAGGGTCGATCTCCGCGGCGCGAGACAACAGGGTCTCCATCCAGTTTTCCGGCAGTTCGGAAACGGATTTCCGAAGTCGTTCCTGCCACCACGCCGACATGTCCGCGAGGTCCTGTTTTTCGAAACGGTGCTCGATCATTTCGAACGACCCGGACGGATAAAGCACGACGTCGATGGGGAAGTCCACGTCGGCCGCGCTGATGCGGGTGGAGTCGAAAGCGAGGCAGCCGACCTTCAGGGCGAACCGCATCGGGTCGGTGTATTTGAGCGTTCGGTCAAGGACGGGCTTTCCGTAGCCGGAGGCCCCGATGATGTGATAAGGCGTCCCCTGCCCGACCTCGACCCAGTTTCCCTCAGGATAAAGCAGGAACAACTTGTGCTCCTTGTCGGCGGCCATCTGCCCGCCGATAAGGGTGTGGATGTTGAAATGGAGTCCGGAGGCCATCAGCGCCTCTCGGTCCTCCTTGGCGACGCGCCGGACCTGTTCGGCGAAGAGGTTCACGGCCTTGAAGAGCCTGTCGCATTCGCCGAGTCGCGCATCCAGCGCCTCCTCGAAATAGGTCAGGGACTTGTCGCGGACGGAGCGGAGCCCGGACGTCATCATGAAGAAGGCATAGCGGTCGCCAAAATAGGTTGAGATCTTCCGGGCCCGGATGCACTCGGTGCCGGATGTCACGCGAGTGTCCGCAATGCCAACAAGTCCATCTTTCACTTTCATCCCGAGGCAAAACGTCATAGAGCACTCCTTTCACGGCCGGACGTCGATTCGGATTTGCCAGGACAGCGTGGATTCAATAGCACCGCCGCCGTAGGTTCCTTCAACCGGAGCGGCGCCTTCGGGGGCGGGCGCCGCTGCCAGCGGCAGGTGCTCGTCGCTGACGGCCAGTCCACAGGTCGGATCATACCCTCGCCAGCCAGCGCCCGGCAAATAGACTTCCGCCCACGCGTGAAGGTGGTGGCGATCCACGGGGCGGCGACCGCGCCAGTAACCGCTGACGAATCGGGCGGGAAGGCCCTGCCACCGGCAAAGGTCCATGAAAAGGACGGTCAGATCCCGGCAGGCGCCGGTTTGGCTGGCGAGAGTTTTGGATGGTGGTTGGGGCGGGCCCTCCTCCCGAATGGTCTTGTGGAATCCGGCCAGGTGCTCGGCGGCGATGCGGAGGAATTCGAGCGTTCGCGACCCGGCCTGCTTGGCAAGCTTTGCCGACAGGCGCGCAACGGCGCCGCTTTGTTGGACCGGCTTGAGATAGGGAGCCAATAGACGCGCGTGGTCCAGCTTGGCGGGCAGCACCAGCGCGCCGGGGTTCGTGACGATGAAATCAAACGGGTTGCGCGGGATCGTGCGCGCCTCGATCGAGGTGGCGATGCTCAGGGATTCGGTACTGCCCGCGAACCAGGCGGCATGCACAAAATTTCCCGCATCGTCGATGTAGTCAGTCTCGCCAACGGGCTTGGGTCGGATATCAATCGACCAGCGAATCACGCGGACACCGGGCGCCTGCTGGGGACACAGCCTCAACACATGCGGACCCAGCAGGGCCGGCGCGCTGTACCGGTAGAGCGTGGTGTGGCGCACGTTGAACAGCATGGGCTGGCGCTACTGCTGCTGTTGCTGCGGGTTGTAGACCAGGATGGCTTCCGTGCGGATGGTCGCAGGCCCAGGTGAAAAATAGGTGTCGTGGATTCCCCGGCTGATGGCGTTGAGGTCGGCGAGCAGCTCGTCGAGCACCTCGTGAAGGCCGGCGAGCACCAGGTCTTCTGGGCGGGCATAGGTCAGACGCGCGTGTAGCCGGCCCAATTGCTGCTCGGGCGGAGTCCGGAACGCGCCCGCCGGCGTTCCGCTGATGGCATGCAGGTGGCCCTGCGCGCGGTCGATGCAGTAGAGCGCCGATCGCGGGAACGTCCGGTCGAGAATAAGAAATTCAATGATTCGATCCGGCCGCACGCGCCCGAACCGCTTGCGGTACATTTCCAGCGCGCTGGCGGATTTCAACACTGCGCACCACAGCAGGTCGTCCCACGGCATGCCGACCTCGTCGACGGACGGCAGGAGGATGAAGTATTTCACATCCAGCAGCCGCGCGGTCTTGTCGGCTCGCTCGAGCATCCGGCCGAGGCGCAAGAAGTGCCAGGTTTCGCCGTGGGACATGGTGTCATCGGCCAATCCGTGCAACAGATGGCTCGCGTTGCGGACCTGCGAGTAAAACTCATAGGGGATCATGCCGCCGGAAAATCGCTCGGCCGCCGCTGTGATCATCTCGTGAAACCGGTGAATCTGCTCCCACAGCTCAAGCGTAATGACGTCGCGCACGGAGCGGGCGTTCTCGCGCGCGCGGCGGATGCAGGAGGCAATCGAATTGGCATAGCGCGTATCGAACGTCAGAAACCGCAGCACATTCTCGCGCGTCGCTTCGCCGTACCTGTCGAAAAATTCGGCCCGGTCCCCCGTGATGTCGATCAGCGGCTCCCATTGTTCGCCGGCGCCTGGCGGCAGGTCGAGCGTCAGATATTGATTCACCTCGGCAAAGCGGGCGATGTTCTCAGCCCGTTCGATGTAGCGGCCGATCCAGTAGACAGATTGTGCGACCCGGCTCAGCATGTGTCCTCCGACAAAACCCAGGTATCCTTGCTACCCCCGCCCTGAGAGGAATTGACGACGAGCGAACCTTTCTTCAGCGCCACCCGCGTGAGACCGCCGGGCAACACGCGGATCGAATGCCCATAAAGAATGAATGGACGGAGATCAACATGACGGGGCTCGAAACGATCCTTGACAAGGACAGGCGCGGTGGACAGCGAGATGACGGGCTGCGCGATGTAATTCCGCGGCGCCGCCCGGATGCGGTTGCGAAAGTCATTCAGTTCCGCTCGCGTCGCCACCGGCCCGATCAACATGCCGTATCCGCCGGATTCGTTGGCCGCTTTGACGACCAGTCGGTCGATGTGCTCGAGGACGTAGTTCCGGTCGGATTCGACCCAACACAGATAGGTCGGGACGTTGGGCAGGATAGGTTCCTGATCCAGAAAAAATCGGATCATCTCTGGCACGTAGGCGTAGACAACCTTGTCGTCCGCGACGCCCGTCCCCGGCGCGTTGGCGATCGCAACGCCTCCGCTGCAATAGGCCTCCATCAGTCCGGGCACTCCGAGCACCGAATCGGGCCGAAAGGCCAAAGGGTCCAAAAAATCGTCGTCAATTCGACGATAGATGACGTCGACCGGCTCCAAGCCGCTTGTCGTCCGCAGGAGGACTCGGCCCTGATGCACCATAAGGTCCTCGCCCTGTACCAGCGGCACGCCCATGGCCCGCGCGAGCAGCGAATGCTCGAAATACGCCGAGTTGTAGGGTCCAGGGGTTAGGACAACAACGCTTGGCTTGGCTCGGTGCTCTGGCGCGATCGCCTGCAGCACATCGAGGAGGCGGTCGGGGTAATCCTCGACGGGCCGCACGCCCAGCCGCTGGAATAGCTCCGGAAAAATGCGTTTCATTACCCGGCGGTTCTCCAGCACATAGGAGACGCCCGACGGGCAGCGCAGATTGTCTTCCAGCACGTAAAAATCGCCCTTTTCGTCTCGAACCAGATCTGTACCGGTGATGTGACACCAGACACCCAGCGGAGGCTCGAGACCCACGCATTCCTGCCGAAAATGCGCAGCCGATCGCACCACTTCGGCGGGGATCCGCCCCTCTTTGATCATCCGCTGGGCGCCATATACATCCTGCAGAAACAGATTAAGGGCCTCGACGCGCTGGATCAGCCCCCTCTCAATCCGGTCCCAGTCAGACGCCGTCACCAGCCGCGGCACGATGTCAAACGGCAGGATCTTCTCCGTCCCTTCCGCATTCCCGTAGACGGTAAAGGTCGCCCCGAGATCGCGCATCATCCGCTCGGCGGATTGTTGATGGCGGACCAGAACCTCCCAGGGCTGCGCGAGCAACATCTCGCCAATCGCCCGGGCATGGGGACGAAATTCGCCTCCTTCGATTAATTCGTCATATGCGCCGATCTCATCGTAATGGAATTCATTCAATGAATTCGGAGAAATCACGCCGAAATGGCAAGCAATCTCCGTGCCATGCGGTGATTAGAACGCAAGAAACTGTTGTTCAGTAGGTTATGAAACACGGGCTCTGCTGAAATCCGAACCGGAAAAACATTCTTGTAATATTATTTGAATAAAGCTACGAAATTGTATCAAGATGTGATCCGGGCCTCGCGCTTGTCGCTCCGCTAAAACATGAGGCGCTCCCTCTCCCCAAGCCTGGCAGCCGTGAGGAAGTCGCCAGAGGACAGGCCGATTCTGTTCGGTCGTGGCCGATGAAACGGCCTACCCCTGATCTCCGCGATCGCAGGAGAAAACGCTGAATTTCGACGAAGGGCCTAAGACGGCTTGACCCTCATCCCCCAGCGGCCAATCGGAGTGTCGCGGGGTCCGGGCCGGCATACAGAATGTAGAGGGGCAAAATCAGGAAACCGATCGCCATGAGCAGCGCGAACACCAGACCCGCCGCATAAATTGCCGGCGTCCACCTTGCACTCAGTGCGCCGAGTGACTGGAGAGAGCTCCAAAATCCATGGCGAAGGTGGAATCCGAGCAGCACCATCACGACCACATAGCCCCACGCCTTCACAGGATCTTTGAAACCCTTCACGACGGCAAGGTAGACGTCTTTCATTTCAACCCCATCCTGAACCACCCTCGCGTGCGGCGCACCCTGGTTAAGCGAAAACATCCATATGTGGAACGGCACAAACACCAAGAGGATCAGACCGGTGATCAGCATTGACCTCGACGACCAGGTTTGTTTGCTCGGACCGCCCTTACTGGCGCGCAACTCGTATCCGATCGGCCGCAGACGACGCTCGTCGAGGCGGACGCCGATCGCCGTAATCACATGGCCCAGAAAGAAAATCAACAGCCCCGCGCGAGCGACCCACAGCAGCGGTCCCAGGGAGTTGAGTTTGTGTGCATACGCATTGAACGTCGCCCCCTGGTCGGGAACGAGCAAGGTCAGATTCCCTGCGAGGTGCACGACGATGAAGAGCATCAACGCGATGCCCGAAATGGCTGCAACGACCTTTCGCCCGACAGAGGAACAGAGAAAACAAGGTTTGCTCATTGCAACTCCTGACCAAGCCAACTCCGTAATGAAACCTTCATGCAAGATGCGAATGTCATTCGCGGCGCGTCACACCTCACAAGTTGGGACCGGTACTGTTCCTGACCAGCTCGTCGAATTGATCGGCGGTCATGAGCCCTTTTTCGACGACCAACTGTTTTGCGGTCTTTTTGGTCGCCAGCGCCTCCTTGACCAGCGCGGCAACCTTGTCATAGCCCAAAATGGGATTCAGCACCGTGGCGAGGCCGCCGCTGGTCTCGAAATATTGATAACAGCGGTCCCGGTTTGCCCGAATTCCGGCGACGCATTTTTCCGCCAGCGAGACAGCTGCTCGCGCAAGGATGCGGTGCGATTTGACCATGTTGAGACCAATGAGCGGCATGTGCGTGTTGAGTTCCAACTGGCCCGCGCCGCAAGCGATTTGGACGGCTGCGTCGTGACCCATGATTTGCATCATCGCCATGTTGGTCGCCTCGGCAATGCTCGGGTTGATTTTGCCGGGCATGATCGAAGAGCC
The DNA here is from genome assembly GCA_025054615.1 of Kiritimatiellia bacterium. Taxonomy (NCBI): domain Bacteria; kingdom Pseudomonadati; phylum Kiritimatiellota; class Kiritimatiellia; species Kiritimatiellia bacterium. Next base: position 30,549 of record JANWZO010000020.1, on the reverse strand, counting down.
CGGTTCGACGGGGGGCAGGACAATTTCCGCCAATCCCGTGTTGGGCCCGGAGCAGAGCAGCCGGAGATCATTGCAAATCTTATTGATGTCCATCGCGGCCAACCGGAGGGCACCGGACATTTCGGCCTTGTCGGTCAGAAACTGTGTGATTTCGATGCCGTTTTCGGCGGGCCGATACGCATCGCCCGTGTATTCGGCGAGATATTTCGCGATCAGCGGGCGAAACTCCTTTTTGGTGTTGATCCCTGTCCCGATCGCATTGCCACCCTCTCCAATTTCGAGCAGTTTATCGCGACCCTCCTCGATGCGCCGCGCCGCCTTTTTCAGCGCATGGGCCCATGCGCCAAACTCCTGACCTAGCGTCATGGGCACGGCGTCCTGAAGGTGCGTGCGACCGCTCTTGATCACGTCGGAAAATTCCGCCGCCTTCTCTTCTAACCGCGCGATGAGCTGGCGCAGGGCCGCGAGCGTATTTTTGGTGAGATCCACATTCGCCACGCGGATCGCCGAGGGAAAGATGTTGTTGGTGGACTGGCCCTTATTGACGTCGTCGTTCGGGTGGACCAGCCCGCGGTCGCCGCGCCGGCCGCCGAGAGCTTCGTTGGCGACGTTGGCGATGACCTCGTTGACATTCATGTTACAGGATGTTCCCGATCCGGCGTGGAAACAATCGATCGGGAACTGATCGTCGAGTTCGCCCCTCAGAATTCGTTCGCAAGCTGCGAGGATGGCTCCGGTTTTCTTGTCATCGAGCAGCCCGAGGTGATGGTTGGCTTTTGCGCAGGCAAGCTTGAGTTTGACGATGCCGTGAATGATTTCTCGGGGAACGGGCTCTCCGGCCGCATTGAAATTTTGAAGAGAGCGACACGTGTGGACGCCGTAATAAGCATCGGCGGGCACAGCAAGCTCGCCGAATGAATCCTTTTCGAGGCGCGTTGCGCTCATGGGTCCTCCGAAATCTTCTGCAATATATCCGCTGCGGCGCCGCGGGCAAAGAAAACATCGCGGCAGCGGCACGATTCAACGCCCCAGCCCCGTGGCCGGTCAAATTAGATCGAAAGGAGGTAGATTACGATGATTCAAGTGGGAAAATTCGGCCCTTGGATCGTCGGCGCGATTCTGGCCCTTCTGATTGCGGCCGTGGCGGTCCAGGGTTACGTGCTCTACCAGATGCAACTCAATCAGGGGCTTCTCGCGGTCCGAAGCGAGCGGACAGAACCGTCCGTCTCCCCAGGCCAGCGGACCGGCGCAAACCCGTCGGTCCAAACGCCGACGCAACCGGATCGGGATGACTGGTTCGCAGATCCTTTCCCAGGTCCTCTGGGAGATCCATTCGCGGAAATGGAACGAATCCGCGAGCAGATGATGCGGCTGTTCGACGAGTCCTTCCGGCGGTTTGGCTCCTCGCCGTTTGGCGCGAGGGATCGACTGGCGCCCCGCCTCTTCTCGCCGAGCGCGGACATTGAGGACCGAGGCGACAAATACATTGTCCGCATCGATCTGCCCGGCGTGGACAAATCCGAAATCTCGGTGAATCTGAACGGCCAGACCCTCAGCGTCTCCGGCCAGACCGCCGAAGTGAAGGATGAGCGGGACCCTTCCGGCAGGATCATCCGGCAAGAGCGACGCACGGGTCGGTTTCAGCGCGTTCTCGTCTTGCCGGGTCCCGTGCAGGGTGATAATATGGAGGCGAAATATGTGGACGGCGTATTGACTATCGTCGTCCCCAAGGCGACGCGCGGAGACGAGCCTCGCCGAGTGACTGTTCTCTGACGCGGCGCCTTTGGCGAAGGAAATTTTTGGGCGCGCGAAAGGCATCGCCTCCTCCTTCTCCCTCCCCGAAAAGATGCCGCGCGCGCCCTTTTTTTGTTTGCGGCGGCCCAGCCGCCGCAGGCGCTGCCTACAGGGCGCTGGCCGAGCGACATTTTTACGGACATCATCTGCCCGATTCTGGATCTAGCGCGTCGATTCCCGCGTTTTCGGATGGCGCCCCGCGAGGGCTGTCCTATGATGCGCGCGAACATCGAACGGAGGCTCCATGATCACGGCAAAAATCATCGGCGCGGGCGGATACGGCGGCGTGGGCATCACCGAACTGCTGCTCGGGCACCCCGAGGTGAAGATCCGGACGCTCGTTGCCGCGGCCGACACCGGTATGAAAATGAGCGAGCTCTATCCACACTTGGACGGCTTCATCGACCTGCCCATTTTGAAGCCGGACGATCCGGCAGCGCAGGAGCCGGCCGATGTCGTCTTCTTCGCTACGCCCGACGGCGTTGGAATGACCGGCGCGCGCGCCGAGCTCGAGAAAGGGGCCCGAGTGATTGATTACAGCGGAGATTTCCGGTTCCAAACGCCAGAGGAATACGCGGAGTATGCGCGCCGGCTGGGAAAACCCACGGAACACAAGGCGCCCGATTTGTTGCCGCTCTCCGTATACGCCGTTCCGGAGCTGCGCCGCTCCCAGTTGAACGGATCTGTTCGCTTGGCGGGGAATCCCGGCTGCTTCGCCGTTGGCGTGGAAATCGGCCTCGCTCCGGCGGTGGCGCACAAGCTGGTCGAACTCGACAGCCTCATTTGTGACTGCAAGAGCGCCGTCAGCGGCGCGGGCAAAAAGCCGAATCCGAGCTTTCACTACCCCGCCCGGTACGACAACATGAATGCGTACCGGCTGACGGGTCATCAGCATGTCGTTGAGGTCGAGCGCGAACTGAGCCGTCTGGCCGGTCAGCCAGTTGCCGTCACGTTTACGACGCAGGTGGTGCCGGCGTGCCGCGGCATTCTCTCCTGCCTCTATGGGGAACTGCGCCCCGGTATCGGGCGCAAGGAGGTCATGGACGCCTACCGCGACTTCCACAAGGGGAACATCTTCGTCCGAATTTATGACCGCAACGCCGCCATTGGTACGGCCCACGTTCGCGGCAGCAATTACTGCAACTTGATCGTCGATGTCGACGAACGCACCAACAAGTTGCGCGTGATTTCGCACATTGACAACTTGATGAAGGGCCAGGCCGGTAACGCCTTGCAAACCATGAATCTCCTGTTCGGCTTTCCAGAGACGATGGGGCTGGACCGTCCCGGCCAGTACCCGTAGGCCAGAGACCTTCTACAGGGGGCGTCCTCCCCTCGTTCACGAACCGCCAGCGCGTGGACGGCCGATGCGGCGCTCGGGCAGATATTCGACGCTGGCGGTGCCGCGCTTCGGCTGCGGATAAAGGCTCATCAGCTGCATCACATCGCGCGGCATGGTGGTGCTGACGTTTAGGCCAAGCTCCCGCGCCATCGACGCGGTGATCGGGAAATCATGCGTCCAACGTTCCCCTCCGGCGAGAAGCGCGGCCAGCGGCTCGGCCTTTTCCACCGGCAGGGTCCTCGTGAGCAGTTCCCGCGCCGCGTCCTTCAGTTGTGCGATGGCCTTCGCGGCGTTGTCGGCAAGCATCAGTGTCTGGTCATCAATTTCCGAGACCGGTTTCTTTTCAACGACCTTCAGGATGGACGCGGCCGCCATCCCATTGAGCTGCGGGTCGACGGGCCCGAGCACCGCATGCGGCGACATCACAATCTCGTCCGCCGCCAGCGCGATCAACGTGCCGCCCGACATTGCGTAGTGCGGGACGAAGACGGTTACCCTGCCCTTGTGCTGGCGGACCGCCCGCGCGATCTGGAGCGAGGGCAGAACCAAGCCCCCAGGGGTGTGCAGGACAATGTCCAGAGGGACGGACTCGTCCGTCATCTCACACGCGCGCAGCAATTCCTCCGCGTCCTGGATGTCGATGTAGCGCATGATCGGAAAGCCGAGCAGGCTCATCGTTTCCTGCCGGTGCACCAGGAGGATCACGCGCGATTTGCGTCGGTTCTCGATGCGCGCAATCAACCGCTGGCGCGCTCCCTCGAGCATGCGCTGACGGATCACCGGCTGCAGCGCGGTCAGGATAAAAAACATCCAGAAAATCTGGCCGAAATCCATCGCTTACCTCCACGGGCGCCAGGCGCCCTCGATGCCGAACTCGTCCTGTTCAAATCGGCGCGGCCGGCATCGCCGACTCGCGCGGAAGAACGGATGCGCCACGAGGCCGAATACGAACCCGCCAATATGCGCCCACCATGCGATGCCGCCGCCGTGCGTGCGCGGCAGCAGGCCCTCAATCGCCGCAGACCAGATCTGCGTGAAGAACCAGATGAAGAGGTAGGTGACCGCGGGCAGCGAGAAAAAGAGCGGGTAGAACAGGATCGGCACCAATGTGATCACTTCCGATCGGGGGAACATAATAAGGTAGGCGCCCAGCACGCCGGCAACGGCGCCGGACGCGCCGACCATCGGGATGTTCGAATCGGCAAACATGTAAACCTGGGCCAGTGCGGCGGCGAGGCCGGAGAGCAGGTAAAAGGCCAGAAAACGGCCCGGGCCCATGCGATCCTCGACGTTATCCCCGAAAATCCACATGGTCCACATGTTGCCGATCAGATGCGCCCAATTGCCGTGCAGAAACATGTGCGTCAACAGCGGCAATCCCGCGCCAAACCAGCCGACGCGATCCTGCCAGAGCGGATCGAGAATTCGCGCGGGAACGAGGCCAAACACACGGATCACCAGCTCGTGCGCGTCGGGCGGCAGCAGCGACGCCAGAACGTGCACAACCACGTTGGCCGCAATAATCGCCCACGTGGCAATCGGCGCGCAACGACTTGGAATGGTGTCGCGAAGCGGAAACATGGAATCAGCCCAACCGCGCGCGAACCGTCGCTAGAAACACCGCCAGCAAGACCACGGCCACCCACATGGGCCATCGGACATCGCGGGCGCGACCCGATGCGACTTTCACCACGGCATAGGCGATCATGCCGATCGCGATCCCGTCCGCAATCGAAAACAGCAGCGGAATGAGCAAAAGCGTAAGGAACGCCGGCAGCGACTCGGACAGATCATCCCAGCGGATGCGCCGGATTTCCAACGACATAAATAATCCGACGAAAATCAGCGCCGGGGCGGTCACGGCTGGGTGGCCGGCAAAGACCTCCACGGCGGGCGCCGCAGCAATGGAGAGTAGGAAACAGGCGGCCGTGAAAACCACCATTAAGCCGGTGCGCCCGCCCTGCTCCACGCCCGCCGCGCTCTCGATGTAGGTCGTGACCGTGCTGGTCCCGAGCGCGGCGCCCACGACAGTGCCTGCCGCGTCGGAAATCAGCGCTCGATTTGCATTCGGAATTTCTCCGTTTCGGGCCAACCCCGCGCGTTCGGTGACGCCGACCAGTGTACCCACCGTATCAAACATGTCCGTGAAAGCGAGCATCAGGATGAATGGCAGAAACTGCAACGACAGCGAGCCGGCCAGGTCGAACCGGAACGCGGCCGGCTCGCGGATCTCGGGCCAACCGAACCACCGTGCGGGCGCCTGCGTGAGACCCAGCCCCAAGGCGAGTGCCGCCGAAGCCCCGATCCCCGCGAGGATGGATCCGGGCCACCGGCGGACGTGGGCCACCACCATCGTCAGCAGCCCTACCGCAAACACCAGGAGTGCCCGAAAATCCAAATCCGTGTTCAACCCGAGCAACGTGCCAGGCTTGCCCTCGATCACCCCCGCGTTTCTCAGGCCGATGAAAGTGATAAACAGACCAATGCCGACGGAAATGCCGGACCGCAGGCTGGGCGACAGCGCATCGATGATGGCCTTGCGCGCCCGCGCCAGGGAAAGCGCAAGAAACAGAACGCCGGACCAAAACACACAGCCGAGCGCAATGCGCCATGGCTGCGCATATCCGAGCGCCCCCACCGCCATGACGACCGACACGAAAAGATAGTTGTTCCCCATCCCCGGCGCCTGAGCGATGGGAAGATTCGCATAAAAACCCATAAGCGCCGAGGCGAAAGCCGTCGAAAGGGCCGTGGCGAGGAATACCGCCTGTGGGTCTAGCCCAGTGGGGTTTCCCGCAAAATCCGTCGCCAACACGGCCGGATTCACGAAGAGGATATACGCCATCGTGACGAACGTCGTCGCTCCAGCGACCAGCTCCGTCCGCACCGTGGTGCCGTGAAACGACAATCGGAAATAGTGTTCGGCATATTTCCGAAACATGGCGCGTTTGTACCCGCAAGGTCCGGGTGTAGCAACCGCCGATTGACCGCACCGCGACCTCGCACGCAGCGCGGACCGAAACTCAGCGCTCAACGAGGCGCAGCAGATCCGCCACCGTTCGGTGGGCCTCGATGGGGTGGCGCAGCGGGCGGCGCGGGTCGATGCGATAGTGGTTCCGCCGCCCCACGCGCTCACGGATCAGCACGCCCGCCTCGATGAGGTCGGCCACAATGTTCTGCACCGCGCGTTCGGTAATCCCCACGCGCTCGGCCACTTCGCGCAGCACCATGTCAGGCTGTTGGGCGAGACAGAGCAATACATGCGAGTGGTTGGTCAGAAACGTCCACTCGTGCGGGCGCTTTTTTTTTGCAGACAACCGACTTGACAGGCCCATGATACGAAATATATTTCGTCAATTGTTTTTCGCGAAATATGAATAGCGAATCACAATTGATGAATGAAATAAGCCTAGCTCGCTCGCGACAGATCGTCAACGCGCGAGCCGGGAAGGAGCCCTCCTCATGACTGAAGCTCACGCCTTGCTGCTACAGAACCTGCTCTCGCCGCTTGTGCTGGCCTTCGCTGTCGGCATGCTCGCGACGCTGATCCGCAGCGAACTCGAGTTCCCGCCGCCTGTGCTAAATGCGATCTCCATTTACCTGGTCCTTTCGATCGCGCTTCAGGGCGGAGTGGAGCTGGCGTCGCAACCGTGGTCGGCGCTGTGGAAGCCGATGCTGGGCGCAGCCGCGGTCGCACTGGCGATCCCCACGTGGAGTTTCTGGGCGGCGCGCCGCATCCTCCGGCTGTCCACCCCCAACGCGGCGGGCTTGGCCGCCCTCTACGGGTCGGTCTCGTCAGTGACCTTCCTCGCGGCGCTAAATTTCGCGGCGCAACAGGGCCACCCGGCGGAGCCCTATATGCCGGTTTTTGTCACCATTATGGAATGGGGCATTCTCACGGCGCTGTTTTGCGCGCGAATGGCCCTCAAGCGCGAGCGCGCGGGGCGGTCGGTGCCCATTCGAGAAATCCTGATCGACACGCTCCGCGGCCGCAGCGTGATCCTGCTGCTCGGCGGCCTCGTCATCGGCGCCGTGATTGGCGAAAAGGGGTTCGCGCCCATCAAGCCGGTGTTCAAGGACGGATTTTATGGCGTGCTGGTGTTGTTCCTCCTCGAGATGGGGATGGTCGCGGCACGCCAACTTCGGGAATTTGTCCAACTAGGGCCCAAACTGCTGGCCTGGGGCATCGCCGCGCCGACCTTGCACGGCCTGGCCGGCGTTGCCCTCGGGCACGCGCTGGGGCTGTCGGCCGGAGGAGCGTTTGTGTTCGGGGCCATTACGGCCAGCGCCTCCTATATCGACGCGCCGGCCGCCGTCCGTGCCGCCTTGCCGGAGGCGAATCCCGGCATCTATCTCACCTGCTCGCTCGGCATCACCTTCCCGTTCAACCTGCTCATCGGCCTCCCGATGTACTACAGCTTCGCGCAATGGCTCACCGGCTGTTGAATTCTGAAACTGAAGTCAAACCCATGAAAGGAGACGCCCCATGAACTCACGGGCACGAATCCTCGCCGCCGTGCTCCTAGCGGCAGCATCTTCCGCCCTCGGAGAGGTTGCGGTAGTCAACCGAGCCATCAGCGAAAAAGAAGTCTTGGCCGCGCAACAGGCATGGGGGCGAGGTCTCGTCGAAATCGGCGAGGCATTCGCTCAGGGCGGCCACGCCGCCGCGGTCGCCCGCGCCGAGGCGCTGATCGATTCGGCCTATGCGTATCAACTCGGCGCGGTACTGTTCAAACCGACACTTACCCGCGCGCCCCACACGTTCCGCACCACACGAGAAGGGGCGCTGTCGTATTTCATCGGCGGAAATCCGGCGTTCCCAGAAGACACAGGGTTCGCCCTACTTGGATGGACCCACGTGGAGGTCGAAAACGCGGCCATTTATATCGACGGCGATACAGCAACCACCATGGGAAAGGTGCGCCTGACCGATCGACAAGGCAAGATCACCACCGTGGACAAGACCTGGCAGTTCATCAAAGACGAGCAGGGTCATTTGCGGATTGTCGTCCATCATTCTTCGTTGGAATATGATGGGCCGAAAAACTAACAATCCTAGAGGAGCCCGGCTATCGCTATGAATACCTATCCCGTTGCGATTGCTCGTGGGGACGGAATCGGTCCCGAAATCATGGAGGCCACCCTTGCGGTGCTGGACGCCGCGCGGGCGCCGCTGGCCTACCGAGAAATCGAACTCGGCGAAGCAGTCTATCTGCGGGGCCATTCGGCCGGCATCGCGCCCGAAACCTGGTCCGTCCTCCGCGAGACCGGTGTGCTGTTGAAAGCGCCGATTACCACGCCGCAGGGCGGCGGCTACAAGAGCCTCAACGTCACGCTGCGCAAGGCGCTGGGCCTCTTCGCCAACGTCCGGCCCGTCCGCTCCTATCACCCCTTCGTCGACACCAAGCACCCCAACATGGATGTCGTGATCATCCGCGAAAATGAGGAGGATGTGTACGCCGGCATCGAGCACCGCCAGACCGAAGACGTCTATCAGTGTCTCAAACTGATCACGCGCCCGGGCAGCGAACGGCTCATCCGCTACGCCTTCGAATATGCGCGGCACCGCGGGCGGCGCAAGGTCACCTGCATGACGAAAGACAACATCATGAAGATGACCGACGGCTTGTTCCACAAGCTGTTTGAAGAGATCGGCGCCGAATATCCGGACATCGAGCGCAACCACATGATCGTGGACATCGGCATGGCGCGAATCGCCGATGCGCCGGAGCTGTTCAGCGTCGTGGTCACCCCTAATCTCTACGGCGATATCGTCTCCGATATTGTAGCGGAAATTTCCGGCTCCGTCGGCCTAGCTCCCTCTGCCAACATTGGCGAACACTTCGCGATGTTTGAGGCGATTCATGGGTCCGCCCCTGACATTGCCGGCAAAGGGATTGCCAATCCGTCCGGCTTGCTGCTCAGCGCGGTCAAAATGCTCGCGCACCTCGGCCTGAACGACCACGCCGAGACCATCCACAATGCCTGGCTCAAAACCATTGAGGACGGCCAGCACACCGCCGACCTCTACACGCCGTCGCGAAGCCGCGCCAAACTCGGCACGCTGGAGTTTGCGCAGGCCGTCATCGCGCGCCTCGGCCAAAAACCCGAGAGGCTGCCGGCGTCCAAATACGTGGGCGGCCGCATCGCGATCCCACCCATCAAACCGCCCGCTCCTACGGTGAAGAAACTGGTCGGCGTCGATGTTTTTGTCTGCGGACGCCACGATGCGAACGCGCTGGGAGATCGGCTGCGCAAATGCGCCGCCGCGCCGCTGGACCTGCAGATGGTCACCAACCGCGGCGTGAAGGTCTGGCCGGACGGCCTGCCCGAGACGTTCTGCGTGGACCACTGGCGCTGCCGTTTCATTGCGCCGTCCAGCGCCGCGACCACGCATCGGGACATCCTCGCGCTTCTGGGCCGAATCGCTGACGCCGGCATCGAGTTTGTCAAGACCGAGCACCTTTACGAATTCGACGGCAAACCCGGCTTCTCGCTCGGCCAGGGTCAGTGAGTCGGCCCGTTCGGTTCTAAAGCGATTAGAGAGCTTGCGCGGAGGGTGCCGTCGCCGAGGACGCGATCGGGAACAAACGCCACCCGCGTGCCGCGCTCCATGCGGCGCAGAGTCGCCCGACCGGCCGCGTCCAAGCTCCGCGTGAGAATTTCCAACTCCCGGAGTTGGCCGTCCGCGCAACAGACCCGCGTGACAAATTTCCCGCGCTGCGGCGTGAGTGGAGCAACCAGCCGCCCGCGGTGCGCGTCGCTGATGGCGCCCCGGCCGCGAGATCTGCGGACCGCGAGGAAACTGAACTTCAGGTGCGGCAGATCCCGGTAGAGGAGGCGGTTGATCGTTTCGGCGATCCGCGGAGGCTGCCACGATCGCACTTCATGGCACCAGAATCGCCCCTCCGCGAGCATCGGGCATGGGCCGTGATGCGGGCACGGGCCAACGATGTTGGCCCATCCCTCCGCGGCCGCACGATCCCGCAATCGCTCGAGCCGCTCCGCGCAGGAGCGAAGGGCAGGCTCGATCAGCACCAGCAATCCCTCCGGCTTCAGGCGGTCCATCTGGCTGCAAATCCATTCGGCCGCGTCGAACGAGGGACAGCCCTCCGCAATCTCGTTGAGGGCAAAGGAGCACAGGATCAGATCAAACAAATCCGGTGCGGACGGCGGTTCCGTCAGGTCACGCTGTACAGTTTGCACCTCGGCAGCCGGCCATAACGCGCGGGCCGATTCGGCCAGACGTCGCAACGCGTCCAGCGCCTCACGCGAGCGGTCCACGGCGCACAGGATCGCCCGCCTCCCGCCGAGCATCGACAGCGCGGCAAAACCGGCCGCCCCCGTGCCTGCGCCGAGATCCAAAATCCGCACCTCATGCACGCCGGTCGGCGCCCGCCAACATTCCTCAAGAACCTTCAGCGTCCGCGCAAACGTTTGAGGGAAGAAAAACAACCCATATGCCGCTCGCGATGCGGGATCATCCGCGTACAGTTCAATGGCGCGCCCGCGATCCACCGTAAATCGATCGCTCAACGCCTGGACGTACGGCCGCGCGCATTCGATCAGCTCCGACTCGTTCCGCGCGCCCCACACGGTGCGCGCCTCGCGAAGCCAGAAAGCCTCCAGTTCGGTCGGATACGTCATGCAGCCCACTTGCGCAACTGTTTGAGAGCGGCGTCCATTTCCTTAGGAATCGGCGATTCGACAACGATCTGATCGCCGCGAAGCGGATGGCGGAAGGTCAGTCGATGCGCATGGAGCGCGAGCCGGCTGAGCAACGGCCGCTCGCCCTCGCGCGGCGGCTTGTATCCGCGCTTGATCTCGGACAGCAACAGGGGGCGCCCGTCGCCATACCAGGGATCGGCGACGATCGGACAGCCGATGTATTGAAGGTGCACCCGCAGTTGGTGCGTGCGACCGGTTTTCGGGCGCAGTCGAAGCCAAGAGTAGCCACGGAACCTCTCCACAACCTCATAAACCGTGATGGCCTGTTTGCCGCGCCGGGCCGCCTTCATCCGGCCAGGATGCTCGAGATCCACCACAATCGGCCGGTCGATCGTCCCCTGATGGGCGGGCGGCCGTCCACGGACGAGCGCAACGTACTCCTTGTCCACCTCGCCACGCTCGAATTGGAGGCTGAGGTCATCCAGCGCAGCCTTGGTTTTTGCGCATAGCACGGCGCCGCTGGTGTCGCGGTCGAGGCGATGGACGTTGAAGACGGTCGGCCCGAATTCGCGGTGGACCCACGCCATCAGGTGCGGCGCGTTTTTGTCGTAGCGATCCGGCGCCACCAAAAGGCCGGCTGGCTTGTCGACTGCAAGAATCGCCTCATCGTCCAGAAGCACACGGGGACAAATCGTCATCGCGTCCATTTTGGGGGTCGCTTGAACATACCATGTCTCACGAATCTCGGTGCAGCCCGCCGCGCGCTCGAATCAAAACCGGCAGTCCTCAATTCGGTTGCCAAACGCTCCGCCCGCGAAATCTGGATGATCCGGGCCTGTGCAGACTCGCGCCTGCTATTCGCTAGCCCGTTTCAAGATTTCCTGCACCAGCCGCAGCGTCGTGCGGTCCCGCTCGGTTTTCGCGAGGGCGCGAACGGCGTTCCAGTAGGCACGATCGGCCAACCAGTAGCCCCAGAACAATCCCGCGCGCCGGACCAACGGATCCTTAGACCGCATGAGGAGATGAGTCAGCGCGCGTACACCACCGACATCCGGCATGAGTTGAAGCAGCGGCTGATAGCGGCCTCCGGAGTCTAGATGCGCCAAAAATGCCTCTTCTGTGCCGACCAAACGATGGAGCCAACCGCGCTTGGTGGGATTCGACTCCAACTCGCGTTTGATCAGTGCAAGGTGGGCGCTGCCGCCCCACGCGGCGAGGTATAAGCCGGATGTAGCCGCCTCTCCGAACGTTGCAGCCCCTCGGAACCTCGATCCCATTTCATCCAGGGCCGCGGGACCCACGGCGATCAGGCGGGCAGCATCCATCGAGCCTCTTGCCAGGTCCATCGCGGTGAGGTCCTCGCGGTCGACGAGCGATGCCACGCGCTGAAACGTCTCCCCGAAATCCGGCGGGATCTGGGCGGATGCACACGCCGCGCAGAGGATCCACGTTGATACAATGAGGCTGTTTATTCGCATTGAACGATCCACAGCACCCCGCCAGACTGGATTCTCTGATCTCAAGATGCAACACCGGAAGATTGACGGCGCGCTGGTCGAACTGTGCGCCAAAGGCTGCAAACGGCCGCTGGATGGTTTCTGGGCGCGCAGCGATCGGCGCAGTCCGACTCTCGCCATTTTCGTGCATGGCATGCACAGCAATTTCTACCGGTCCGCATTCAAAAAGGCGTTTCTCCGCCTGTTGCCCGCCCGCGGCATCGACGTGCTTTCGTTCAACAATCGGGGCGCCGAGCATCAGACCGCTGACGAGGTGTTCGAGCATTGTCGGTTCGATCTCGACAGCGCGATTGCCTTCGGACGATCGCGCGGCTACCGGCGATTTATCCTCATCGGGCACAGCACCGGATGCCAGAAAGCCTTGTATTACGTGCGGCTGCGGCGCCCCCTCGATGTCCAGGCGCTGGTGTTCGCGGCGCCAGGCGATGACTACGCAATCGCGCGGCGCGAACTGGGCGCGCGGTTTTCGACGGCTGTACGCGTCGCCAGGCGCATGGTCAACCAGGGACAGGGCCGTAAAATTCTCCGCCTGCAGGGCGAGCCGGCGTTTCTTGGGTTCACCGCGCGGCGCTTCCTGAGCATCGCCGACCCGTCGCGCATTGAAGCCCGGTTGTTCCGATTCGAGGGACCGATGGCCGAACTCGGATCCCTGCAGATCCCAGCGCTCGTTCTGCTGCCCGAACGCGAGCAATATGCCTGCATGCCGGTTCCCGCGATGGCTGAAAGGCTTTGCGCCCTCCTTCGCTCGCCGAACCAGCACGTGCAGATCGTGCCCGGAGCGGACCACAGCTTTCACGGGAAGGAAATGGACGCGGCTCGGCGCGTCGCGCGTTGGCTGGCTGGGCTCGGCCTGGCGCGGCCAAGGTCTCGGGGATCAAGAAAGCCTTAGCCCGGATAGGGCCGCGGGGCCGGGCCGACATATCGGGCAGACGGCCGAATGATCTGATTGTCCGCCCGCTGTTCGAGGATGTGCGCCGACCAGCCGACTGTCCGCGCCAGGGCAAAGAGGACCGTGGCCAACGGAGCCGGAATCCCGATCTGCTCATAGACGATAGCCGTATAGAAATCGACATTCGGCCCCGGCTTGCCCGCGCTGCGCATCACCCGCTCGATCCGCTCGGCGACGGCGAGCATTCGACGCCCCTCTTCCGACTCGCTGGCCAGTTGGACGGCCCACGGCTTGATCAAATCGCCTCGCGGGTCGGCGCGGTGTTTGTACACCGGGTGGCCGAATCCCATGATTTTCTCGCCGCGTCCAAGCATCTCGCGAATACCCGCTTCGGCCTCCTCCGGCGTCCGAAAACGCGCCAGCAGTTCCATCGCCGCCTGGTTTGCGCCGCCGTGAAGTGGGCCCTTGAGCGCACCGATGGCCCCGGCTATGGCCGAATGAAAGTCCGACAGCGTGGACGCGATCACTCGGGCGGCAAAAGCGGAGGTGTTGAATTCGTGCTCGGCATAGATGATCAGCGAAACGTCGAGCGCGCGCAGGCGCGCCCGGTCGGGCGTCCGGTTGAGCAACGTCTGCAGGAAATTTCCCGCGATCGTGTCATCGCCGATCCGCGTATCGATGCGGCGGCCCTGCCGGTGGTAGATCCACCAGTACACGACGCAGCAGCCCAGGCTCGCGATAAGCTGGTACGCTACCGCAAACTGGTCCCGAAAGCGGCTCTCGGGCTCGAAGCAGCCCATCGCCGAGACACTAGTCCGCAACACATCCATCGGATGCGCGTCCGCGGGCAACTGTTCGAGCAGCAGGCGCATGCGCTCCGGGAGCGCCCGAAGGTTGACCAGCGTCTGCCGGAACGCACTCAACTCCGCGCGGTCGGGCAGCCGGCCGTGCAGCAATAGAAACGCCACCTCTTCAAAGGTTGACCGTTCGCACAGTTCGCTCAGCTCGTACCCTCGATACCGGATCCCACCGACTCCATCATGAATCTCGGAGATGGCCGTCGTTCCCGCGATGACTCCTTCCAATCCTTTCCCGTGGCTCATGGCTGATTTCCTCCGGGTCGACGCAGCCGCGCGGCGCCATCGCCCCTGGCGCCCGATGAAGCCGCGCAAGCGCTGTCACGAGCGAGGATCATATCGGACCCGCGGCGCCGCGTCCCGCCTTTTCGATTCACGCCTTCCGGAATTCGGTGCCGCATGGCCGGCGCGCTTCCATGCGATGGAAAATTTTCGTCCCGATTTTCCATGGCATGGAAAATTTTCGCACAGCTTTTCCATGCCATGGAAAAAATTTCCTCCACTGTTTCCATGCCATGGAAAAATTTTCGCCGCCATTTCCATGCCATGGAAATTACAGACTCGGCAAAAACATCCAGGCCGAGTCAAATTCTGTAGATGCCGCAAATAGACAACTCAGCGGGAAGACCCCAGGCCCTTGAAGTCCGGGCGCTTGTCCGAAATGAGTGTGCTGTGGAGATGAGCAGGATCGGCAAGATGACGGATACTGCCCGAATTGTGACGCTGTTCCCCGCCGCAACGGAAATGGTGTGCGCGATCGGATTGGCCCATGCTCTCGTTGGCGTCTCGCATGAATGCGACCATCCGGCGTGGGTCGCGCAATACCCCCGCGTGACACGTTCCCGGCTACCGGCCGGGGCCACGAGCGCGGAGATCGATCGGTTCGTACGCGAATGTGCGCACGCCGGAGAGCCGCTCTACGATCTGGATGAAAAACTCATCGCGGACCTTCGCCCCTCGCTGATCGTCGCACAGGCCCTGTGCGGCGTGTGCGCGGTCTCCGAGGGGGCTGTCTCGTCGCTCGCCAAACGCCTTTCGCCGCCTCCTCATGTGCTTTTTCTACAGCCTTCGCGTTTGGACGATGTGTTGGCTGGGATGCAGGCCCTCGGCGAGGCGGCGGGCGCGACCTTCGGCGCACAGGCGGCCGTGGACGCTCTGCGTGCACGCATCTCCGCAATTCGGGCGCGAACGGATGATCTCTCTGCGCGTCCCCGCGTGGCCTTCCTGGAATGGCTTGACCCGCCGTTTTGCGCGGGGCACTGGACGCCGGAGCTGGTGAGGCTGGCGGGCGGCGTCAACGTGTTGGGTGAGGAAGGGTGCCCCTCGCGACGCGTGGGTTGGGATGAAATCGCCAGTGCGAAGCCGGACGTCCTGGCGATCGCGTGTTGCGGTTACTCCCCGGACCAGGCCCGGGCTGATTGGGGGCGGATTTCAAGCCGCCCGGATATGCAGTCGATCCCCGCCGTCCGCGACGGACACGTGCTCTTTTTCGACGGGTCTCAGTTTTTCAATCGGCCGGGACCCCGGCTGGTGGACAGCCTCGAACATCTCGCGAGGGCGCTGCATCCCGGCCTGTTTGCGGATTTGTCATTGCACAGGGACACCGCGATTCGATAGCTTGAGCGGCTCATGACGCCGCGGGAAGCAGCTTTGGCGGTCATTCGCCGCCGGCCGCGCGGTCCCCGCGGGAGGCGGAGAAAACGGATGACGATACCCCGAAAAATCGTGCTGGGCCTGCCCAAGGGCAGCCTGCAGGAAAGCACCTTTGCGATGATGAAAAAGGCCGGGTTCACAATCACGGCAGGTTCCCGGTCTTATGTGCCGAACGTGGACGATCCCGAAATCGATGCGCGCCTCATCCGCGCGCAAGAGATCAGCCGGTATGTCGAACAGGGCTTACTCGACGCTGGCCTGACCGGCTACGACTGGATCGTCGAAAACCAATCCGACGTCCACGAGGTCGCCAATCTCGTCTACGCAAAACAAGGGTTGCGGCCCGTTCGATGGGTTCTGGCGGTGCCGAACGACTCGCCCATTCAGTCGGTGAAGGACCTGCAGGGCAAACGAATCGCGACCGAGGCGGTAGGGCTGGCCCGGCAGTATCTCGCCCGGCACGGCGTTGAAGCGCATGTCGAATTTTCTTGGGGCGCCACGGAGGTCAAGGCGCCGGATCTGGTAGATGCCATCATCGAAATCACCGAGACTGGCTCCTCGCTCCGCGCCAACAACCTGCGGATTGTGGATACCGTACTGGAGTCGACCACGCGGTTTATTGCCAACAAGACAGCATGGCAGGACCCGTGGAAGCGCGCGAAGATCGAAAATATTGCGCTTCTCCTGCGTGGCGCGCTCGCCGCGGAGACGAAAGTGCTTCTCAAGATGAATGTCAGCGCCGCCCAGCTCGACCCCGTGGTGCGCCTGCTGCCGGCTCTTCATGCGCCGACGGTGATGCCGTTGAGCGGAACGGGTTGGTATGCTGTCGAATCGGTCGTGGATGAGCCGGTCGTGCGCGACCTGATTCCGAAATTGAAAGCGGCCGGCGCGGAAGGCATCATTGAACTTTCCCTCAACAAAGTCATTCCATAAATTCAGTTGGGTTGGGCGTCTTGCCAGCCCGCACAAAGGAGAGTATGGGTTCCGTCAAGAAAAAGAGACGCGCGAAGATGGCCAAGCACAAGCGCCGGAAACGCTTGCGCATGCTGCGCCACAAGAAGCGCACGTGGGGCTCCTAACGCCCGCTACCCTCATACGAACGTCAAATTCCATTATGCGCCGGGCCGGATTACTACAGCTCGGGGTGGTGATGTGTCTCGCCGCGGCTGCGGCCGGTTGCGCGACGCCGCGGGCTCCATCGCAGCGCCCCGAACCCGACGAACCGGTCCTCGCGCCGGATAAATCCCTGCCGCCCGAGCGGGCAGCTTTTGCCGACGCCCTCGCGCATTATGCTGTCGGCATCAGCGCTGAATGGGGTGACGGCAGCGCCATTTCGAATTTTTTGCGGGCGGCCGAGCTGGACCCGGAGAACGAAGAACTTCAGTTCCGCGTCGCGCTGATGCTCGTGCGGGATCAGCGCGGCGAGGAGGCGTGCGAGATTGTAAAACGCCTCGCTGACCGGCGGTCCGCATCGGCCCGGGCGCAAGTCTTTGCGGCAGTCATCCATCGCATTACCGGGCGGCAGGACGAGGCACTCCGCTATTACCGGCGGGCGATTCGAGTCGACCCTGGGGATCCGGTGCCCTACCTGGAGATCGCGGCGATGCTCGCGCGGGCGGGCCGATTCCAGGACGCCCTCGACCTGCTCCAGAGCGGCTTGGAGCGAGCGCGGGAAAAGCAGGATCTCGTGCGGATGACCGGCCAAATCCTTGTTCGCCGCGCCAGCGCGCTCCAGGATCCGCAGGCCGCGGCCCGGTCGGCCCGGGAGGGGCTCAGCATCTTCGAGCCGCTCGTCTCTCGCGGACCTCGCGATGAAGCGACCCTGCTCCACCTGGCCATGCTGTACAACATCAGCGGCCAGCTCGGAAAGGCATTGGAAACCATCGAGCAGGTGGAGCGGCTCAAGTCCCCCGACGCTCAATGGCGCTTGAGCCTGCTGACCGCGATGGTGCGCCAGATTGAGGCGCCGGCCGCCGTGCTCGCCATGGCCAGACTCGCCGACGAGCAGCCGACTAATGTTTTTCGGCAAATCATGCTCGGCCATCTCCATGAAATGGCGACCGATCCCACCGCAGCCGAGGCGGCCTACCGGCGCGCGCTGGAGCTAGAGCCCGGCGATGTAACTGCTATCCTTCGGCTGTCGCTTCTGCTGCTAAGCCAGCAGCGAAACCAGGACGCGCAAACCCTACTGGAGGACGCAATCCGTAGGCGCCCGGAGAACAACCGTCTCATCGAGATGCTCGCCTACACACGGCTCGGGCAGAACCAGCTCGAAGAGGCGCTTTCCCTCTTTGAACAGCTTCGCGATCGGTTTCGAGAGGGCGAGCAGTCCCCACTCGTGCCCTACTTCAATGTGACACACGCCCTCGTGGCGCTGCACGCCGGGCGAATCGATCTTGCCGTCCGTTTGATCGACGACGAACTCAAGAACAATAGCGATTTTCTAGAGTTGATCACCCGCGCAATTATGCGGGAGACCGATCCGAAGCGCAGGCAGACGGGTCTCGACGCGCTCCGCCAGCTCGCCGAGGTCGAGCCCGACAATCCTTATGTTTTTCTTTACCAGGGCCTGCTGGCCGGCCACATGAAGCGCTACGAGGAGGCCGCAGCCGCTTTTGAACGGGCCGAGTCCCTCGCGCGCGAAAGCGATCTCGCCGATGACATCCTCACGGCGTCCTTTTATTTCTGGTACGGCGCCGCTCGAGAGCGGCTAGGGCAAATTGACGAAGCCGCCGCACTGTTCAAAAAATGCATCGAGATGGCCCCCACGCCCGAGCGGCTCCAGGATTACAATGCGTGGGTCGATGCCCTGAATTATCTCGCCTACATGTGGGCCGAACGCGGCCTCAACTTGGATGAGGCGCTCCGTCTGGTCAACCGAGCGCTCGAAATCTCGCCCGATAACGCTGCATACATCGATACGCGTGGATGGATTTATTTCATGCAAGGCCGTTATGAGGAGGCGCGGGAGGAAATCGAGCGCGCGATTTCGCTAATGCCGGATGACCCCACACTGACCGACCACTTGGGGGACATTTACGAAAAACTGGGCATCCTCGAAGAGGCCGTCGACTGGTGGACAAAATCTTTCCGACTGGATCCGGAGAACGAAAAAGTCGCTGAAAAACTGCGGCGGAACGGCGTAAACGTCGACGCCATCCGGGCCGAGCTCGAGGCCGCTCGGTCGCGTGAACAACCGTCCGAATCGCCTCCGGCCATTCCGCCGGTGCTGCCTGTTCTTCAGGGGGACGACGAGGAGCCGACCGGCGAGACGGAGTAGCGTCGTATCGGATGCATCATTTCCGCTGTCGCGGAATGGGTCTGCGAGGAACGCACGGGTTCACTCGTGTCCCGGTATCCGGCACCGATCGCCGACCAAGTCTATGTTCGTGGCGACTCTCGCGATCTATAGCGCGGCTCGAACCCGCGCGGACGCTGTGAACCACTTGCTTGGCACTCCTGCCCTTAAGCGCCTCGGATAGCTAGGAGCCATCCTCTCGCAGGCACCTTTGGATTGCGCGCGAGAGACCCTCCATTCCAGAGATCATTCCAGCCGCGAGCGAGTGGCACGGAAGCAGGCGCATCCGAGGTATTAAAGTATGCGCGGATTCGCTCTCCCATTCCTCGGCGTTCAAATGCGGCAACCCATTCATTAGCGGTCCTCACCCAGTGGAAGTCGCCCCGCCGAAGGGCGGCGTGCTGGCGCCGGAGGCCGATCGCACGGCGGACAAATGCGAGTAATTCCTGGTCCACCTGTCGGCGTGCAGGATCCGAAAGCCCTTGGGGCGTGTGTCGCTCGTCTTCGTATTCTATGTCGTCCCAGAACATGGGCTGGCGGTCGCACGGGTCATTTGCGCCCCACATGCCGACCTCTGTGCCGTAATACAGCATGGGCGCTCCCTCGAAGCAAATTTGGAACAGCAGTGCCTGCCGGAGGGCCTGCCACGCGTCCGGCCCAGGCCGAGTTGTGACAAACGCGGGCCGGTTTTTGGCGCGTGAAAACTCGAAGTATTCCCCAAAATTTTCGATGCGCTCCCTCAGATTTTCTAACATCGACGCCGCGCGTCCGACGTCATGGGAGTCCAGCAGATTCTGTAGGACGGGCAGCGCGGCGCGCGGATAGGCGCGGCGCAGCGCATTCAGACGCTTGCGCAATGTAGAGGCTGGGAATTCCTTTGCATGCGGTGCGAAAAAATTGATCGTTGGAAACAGCCACATGTAATTCATCACCGCGTCAAACGTGTCGCCGCGAAGATAATCATCCGCTCGTCCAACGATTTCGGCGGTCAAATACGCTTCGGGATTGATGCGCTTCACATGTTTGCGCCAGTCGCGCCAAAATCCGAGCGGCACGCAAAATGCGACATCCAAGCGCCATCCATCGATGCCATCAGATGGGTCCCCGTCCCCATTAGGGTCCATCCAGCGGGAGGTGATTTCGAATATGTATTTGCGCACCGGCGGCACAAGGTTCTGCGGGGTTCGGGCGAATTCGGGCAACATCTTGTGGCCGAACCAGCCTTGGTATTCGAATGTGCCGTCGGCGTTCCATTTCGTGATCCTGAACCAGTCCGCGTACTTCGAGTGCCGGCCGAACCTGAGGACATCCTGAAAAGCAAAGAAACGACGGCCGCAATGGTTGAAGACGCCATCGAGGATCACCCGAATTCCCTTCGAGTGCGCATCCGCTAGAAATTCGAGAAAATATAAGTCGGCCTCCGTCCAGATCCACGAAGCCGGATCTTCTGTTTCCCGAGCGCGCGCCAGTTTCTTGAGATCCCCCGCACGATCGGGGCCAAACGAGGGATCGACATGATGCAAGCAAGAGGCGTCATATTTGTGCAGCGACGGCGCCATGAAAATCGGATTTAGATAGATCGCGTTGATCCCGAGGTCCTGCAGGTATCCAAGTTTCTCGCGGATTCCGATCAGGTCGCCGCCGTACCGCCGCCAGAAGACGGTTCTCCAAAAGTCGCCGAAAGGCCGCTCCCAGCGGTCGAGCGCGTACCAGTCCATCCCCCAGGGGGTCACGCGCCAGCCGTCGATCGGTTCGTCCAAAAAATCCTCGGGCCGAGGATCATTCCGCGCGGATCCATTTCGGAACCGCTCGGGAAAAATCTGATACCAAATGGCATCGCGCGCCCAATCCGGCGGGCCGAATTTGGATCGAATCATCGAAGACGCCTCAAACCCACGCGCGGAAGCTAGCGCGCGTAGCGGCTTTTGCGAAGACAATTTCCCGTGCGGCCCCTCGTCGGGCCCGGGTGTTTAGAAGCGGTGCCGAAGCGCGGCGGTCACCGCGAATTTCGCATCGTATCCGTACCTGAATACGCCGAGGTCCGGATCAATGTAGGCGTCCGGGAGCACCTCGTCGTCGAGCTGGCCCACATACGCGACTTCAAATTCGACCATCCCGTGAGACACCGAGGCCGAAAGCGTGTAGTGGCTGAAGCCACTCTCGCCCTCCTCGGGGACTGTATAGGCCACGCGCGCGCCAAGCCTCAAGCTGACGTCATCCGCCAACGCCGCGTCATGACGGATACCGGCCTCCGAGTAAAACGAGTCCTCGATCGCTCCATCCAAGCCATACGCAACCAGGATTCCCGGAGACAGGGGCACGCCGCCAAACTCGCCGTCGGCCGAAATCTCACGCCACACGTTCTCCTCATCGAGATCAGGGAAATGATATTCCTTGTACCGAACTGCGACGGCCGGAGTGTCCACAGGGATGCGGACCGCCACATCCCAATCGACTTCCGCAAACTCCGATTCGTCGGCCGCGCCGTCGTAATCCTCCAGATTGAAAAAACCGGTTGCCCCGATCTCGAACGGCAGCCACTGACCCCGCACGGCTGGCTCGAGCACCCATCCGTCGTTGAGCGTCACGCCCCGAAAAATACGCGCCGACGATGCTTTCAGCGAAGCATCGGCCCGCAGGTCTTCCGCCGCAGCGGCGCCGGTCAGCAAGACGGACATCAGAGCCATCCCTACAAATTGTCTATTCATATACGCACCTCGTTGAATTGGGCCCGGCACATCAGAAGGAAATTCCGGCCCGGAGCCCGATGATCATCATTTCAGAATCCGGTTGCAGGAACTGGCCGGATTCATCGAAATCCGATTTGCCGAAATCCTGCAGTTGCCAGTATGCGGAGAGATTCCAGCGCCCTGTTTTAAGGCCAAGTTCGGCCTCGAAGCCGATCTCCTCGTCCGGCTCAACCTCAATATCTCCGTCAGCCTCTTCGACGCCTTTTACCACTTCGTCATTCGCGAAGGGCAAAATTACAGCCGCGGTTGCGAACAAATCAGCTCGCTTCCCGCTCGCGGGCACATCGAGCCGAACCCCGGCCCGGCCGTAGGGCATGAACCAGTACTCGTCATAGCCGTTGGGCATGAAGCGACCGATCTCGCGCAGCCAATACCGGGCGCCAATCCCGAGGAAAGGGCTCACGATTGCGGCTTCGCCGCCAAAGGCATAGGAGGCATCGACATCGGCCCTCAGCCCCGTGTAACGGGTACGCGACTCCAAGGGAATAAAACCCTCGGGCGATTGAATACCGCCATCGTAATGCACGGTCCCGGCGAAAGCGACAAGCTCGCCATGCAAGCCCAGTTTGTCGCTCAACGATCTGTTGTGGCGGACGAATATTCCCGGTATCACACCGCTTTCCTCTAGTAGTTTCGACCCCTCGTCAAATTCCCGCCACCGGAATCGATCCGCCTGCAAACCGATCTGGGTTTGAGCGTGGAGCAGCGTTGCCGTCAGAATCCAGACCCCTACGGAGAGAAAGAATGACTTCATAGATAAAGTTTTTGAACCACATTTATTAAGGGAGCATCAGCGAGGGGTTAGGTTTTTTGGCGACCTGATATCGCCGTCATTCTGCGCTTTCGCCAACGGTGAACCGGAGATATCGTGATCGCATGCGGAGTAACCCTTTCTCAAATCATGGCGCCCCAAGAGTTCCCCGCGCGTTGCCGCCCGCCGCGCGGGGCGCGACCGCGGGGATTTTCCTCGTACTCGCGGTCGCGCTCTCCTTTGTGTTCATCTGGTATTTCTGCCGAATCGAGCCCGGTCCGGACCAAATCGCCGTCCTGATCCGTAAAACGGGCGCCGATCTGCCGCCGGACCAGATCCTCGCGCTGCAACCCGGGCAAAAGGGCATCCAGCTCGAGGTCTTGCCCGAGGGCCGCTATTTCAAAAATCCCTACACATGGGGCTGGCGGTTCCACGAAGTGACGGACATCCCCGCCGGAAAACTCGGCGTGATGACTCGGCTGTATGGATCCAACCTGCCGCCGGGTGAAATCATCGCGCGCGAGGGAACCAAAGGGATTCTCGCGGAGGTGCTCCGGCCCGGCAAATACCGAATCAATCCGTATGCCTTCCACGTGGAATTATTCGATGCGACGACGATCCGCCCGGGTCATGTCGGCGTTGTAACCTCGCTGATCGGGGAAGACATCCTGTCCCATGATATCCCGGCCGAGGAGCGAAATGGCTTCCTCGTTCCTCAGGGCCGTAAGGGCGTGGTCCGGGAGGTCCTCGACCCCGGCACCTATTATCTCAACCCCTACATCGTCAACGTCGTCGAGGTCAACCTGCAAAGCCAGCGCTTTGAAATGAGCGGAGACGATGCGATCACCTTTCTCACCCTCGACGGCTTTATGGTCCACGTCGAGGGCACGATCGAGTTCAGCATCGACCGCGCCAGCGCAGCCCTGCTGACCCACCGGATCGGTGATATGGATGATGTGCTTCAGAAAATCATCCTTCCCCGCGCCCGCGGGTTCAGCCGGATCGAAGGCAGCAAACAACCCGCGATCAATTTTATCGTTGGGGAAACCCGACAGCAGTTCCAGGACAACCTCGAGGCGCATCTTCGGGACAAATGCGCCCCGTGGGGCGTTTCGATCAAGTCCGTCCTGATCCGCAACATCCGGCCGCCCGACCAGATTGCCGGCGTGATCCGCGAACGGGAGGTGGCCGTTCAAAACGCGCGGATGTTTGAGCAACAGATTGAACAAGCCAAATCCAAGGCGGAACTGGTCCGTCAGGAAATGTTGGCTATCCAGAACAAAGAGAAGGTGCAGCAGGAAACCGTTCGTATTCGTGCCGTGATCCGCGCGCAACAGGACCAGGCCGTTGCCGTGTCGGCGGCAGAGCGCGAACTCGACGTCGCGCGCCTTGAGCGCGACGCGGCGAAATTCCAGGCGGAGGCACAGATTGCCCGGGCCATGGCCGAGCGGGATGTAATCCGGCTCGACAATGAGGCCCAGGCTGCCGTCATCACCAACCAGATCGCGGCGTTTGGCGACGGCCTGACATTCGCCCGATATACGCTCTATCAGAAAATCGCCCCGCAGATCGGTTTCGTGCTGACCAGCGATCGCGACGGCGGCCTCGGCGAGCTGTTCCGCGCCCTGGCACCTCCGACGAAAGGAGGCGAGCGATGAAACGGCTTCTCCTTACGGCCGCCGCCGGCGCCATTGCGCTCGCGGTGCTCTGGGCGATGTGGATGTGGTTCTTCTGCCGGTTTTATGTGGGGCCGGATGAGATGGCGATCCTTACCGCAAAAGTCGGCGAACCGCTGCGGCCGGGACAGCTTCTGGCCGAGCCGGGCCAGAAGGGCATTCAGGCCGCTCCGCTCGGCGAAGGACGCCACTTCCGCAATCCCATCCTCTTCGACTGGGAAATCGTACCTGTTATTTTCATCCCGCCTGGCAAGGTCGGTATTCTCACTGCAAAATTTGGCGAAGAGCTGCCGGACGGTGTTTTTCTGGCGGATGAAGGGCAGAAGGGTATCCGACGCGGCGTGCTTGGCCCCGGCAAGTATCGCCTCAATCCGTACGGCTATTCGGTCGATATCATCGACGCGGTCAGCATCCCCATTGGCTATGCGGGGGTCGTCACCAGCCTCTCCGGCAACCAGCCGCCAGAGGGGGCATTCGCCGGGCCCGGCGAAAAAGGCGTGCGGAGCGACATCCTCCAGCCGGGGCTTTACTACATCAATCCCAAGGAATTGAAGGTCGACGTCCTCGAAATCGGCATCAACCAGGTCTCGCTGCTCGGGAAGATAGGCGGCGCTGTCATCACCAAGGCGCCACTTGCCACCCAAAACCAAGCAGTGGAGATGCTCAGCCAGCGCGCACTGCTCGACCAGGCGGAGAAACGCCGGGAATACCTGGCGCGCGAACGTGGCGCGGCGGCGGTGCAACTGATGCCCTCAGAAATGGAATTCGCCACCTCCGACAGCCCGCTGCCGAGCGCTCGGCCTGGACGGCCTCTTCCGGCGGCGCCCGGACCGTCCGGTGAAGCGATGCTCAGCTTGAACCAGTTCGTCGAATTCCCCTCGCGCGACGGCTTCGAAATCAGCCTCGACATGACCGTCGAATTCGAATTGCTGCCCGAACATATCGCGTGGATTTATCGGACGTATGGCGACCTGCCCGCGGTCGTGGACAAAATCATTATGCCCCAGATCCTTTCCGTCTCCCGCCTGAAAGGCTCGGCCTATCGCGCGAAGGATTTCATCGTCGGGGAAGGGCGTGAGAAATTCCAAAACGAATTGACCGAAGCCCTCCGCGAGGCGCTCGATGACAAGCGGATCGTGATCCACAACGCGCTGATCCGCCACGTCAATGTGCCGGAGGAAATCCTCTCCCCCATCAAGCAGTCCAGCATCGCGATCGAACAGGACCTGACGAACAAGGAAAAGCAAAACACCGCCCGAAAACAGGCGGAATTGAATACCGAATTGCAGATGATCGAACAGCGCCGCGAGCAGGTCGCCCAGGAGACCGAAAAGCTGCGCGCGGAGATTCGCGCCGACCAGGAACGGCAGGTCGCCCAGATCCAGGCCGAAACGCTCAAAAAGGTCGCCGAGATCGAGAAGGCAACCGCTGAGGTCCGCGCGGAAAGGACGCGTCTGCTCGGCGAGGCCGCAGCCAGAGTCGTGGAACTGGTGGAGGGCGAGCGCGCCCGGGGGCTAACCCTCCGCACGCGCGCCTTTGGCGATCCCCAAGCCTATTCGCTCTGGGAATTTGCTCGCGCGCTCAATCCATCGGTTCGGATTAACGTCTTGCACACGGGCCCCGGCACGCTGTGGACCGACCTGCCCCGAGCCGGTTTCGGCGAACTCGAGGGGGCTCTGCAGTTGAAGGAAACGAAATGACTGGAACGCATCCGCTTGCGTTCGCGCAGCCCTTTGAGCATCTTTCGCGCGTATGAGCTGGATAACGATCGCCCTTCTTATCGGCGGCTTTGCGCTGCTGGTGTGGGGCGCAGAACTGCTGATCCGGGGCGCTTCGCGCCTCGCCGCGGGTCTCGGAGTATCGCCGCTGGTGATCGGTCTGACCGTCGTCTCTTACGGAACGAGCGCGCCAGAATTGTTCATCAGTACCTTTTCAGCCTGGATGGGCGAATCGGACCTGGCATTCGGGAACGTCGTCGGAAGCAACATTTTCAACATCCTGTTCATCCTCGGCATTTGCGCGCTGATCAGCAGCCTCGAGGTGGATGCCCGGCTGATATGGATCGACGTACCGATCATGATTGGCGCCTCTTTGGTCTCCTGGATTTTTGCAGCGGACGGTCTTGTGGACCGCGCTGAGGGATTTGTGCTTGCCGCCGGCATCATAGGCTACACGGTTTTCTGCATTCGGAAGAGCCGAGATGAGTCAAAGGAAATCCTGGAAGAATACGCATCCGAGTTCGGTGAGGGCGCCTATACGCGGCGCGATATCCTGATCAACATCTTTTTTTGCCTGCTCGGACTGGCCTTCCTGGTTGTCGGGTCGCAAATGCTGGTCAAATCCTGTATCACCATCGCGCGCTGGCTTGGCGTTAGCGAACTCGTCATTGGGCTGACAATTGTCGCGGCGGGCACCTCTCTGCCCGAGGTCGCCACTTCGGTAGTCGCGGCGCTCAAGCGTGAACGGGATATCGCGGTGGGGAACCTCGTTGGCAGCAACATTTTCAATCTCCTGTCCGTGCTCGGGTTCTCCGCCATCGTCGCGCCCGAGGGCATCTCCGCCCCGCCGCAATCACTCTGGTTCGATGTGCCCGTCATGATGGCCGTGGCGATCGTCTGCCTCCCGATCTTTTTCACCGGCCACCGCATTGCGCGATGGGAGGGCGCTTTGTTTCTGGGCTATTACATCTTTTACATCGTTGAGCAAATCGTGCTGGGCGCCCACTGGCCGAATGCGCAGCGGGTAATGGTCGGTATCGCGTGCTTCGTGGTGCCCCTCACGATCATCACTCTAGCGGTCACTACCCACCGCGCCATCGCACAGCGGCGAGCGGCCGCAAAAGAACCTTCCCGCGCCGGGTAAAGGTCTCGGCATCGGGCAGAGATCCGTTCACTCCTCCGGGCCCCGCCAAAATTCGCGGTGGGCCAACTCCATACGGGTGCAGCGCCACCCGCAAAAACAAGCGGGCCGGCCACTATGGCCGGCCCACCTGTTCGAAAGGAAACGACCTGAAGGCTTACTTCTTGGCCGTTGCGGCTTGCGCCGCCGCCAGTCGCGCGATGGGCACGCGGAACGGCGAACAGCTCACATAGTTGAGGCCCACCTTCGCGCAGAATTTGACGCTGTTCGGATCCCCGCCGTGCTCCCCGCAGATTCCGCACTTGAGGTCCGGCCGGGTTTCGCGACCCTTCTTGACAGCCATCTCAATCAGCTTGCCGACGCCATTGATATCCAGGCTTTGGAACGGGTCGTACGGCAGGATCTTTTTCTCGAGATAGTCTGGCAGGAAACTGCCAATGTCATCACGGCTAAAGCCGAGCGTCATCTGCGTCAGGTCGTTGGTGCCGAAGCTGAAGAACTGCGCGGTCGACGCGATTTCATCGGCCGTGACCGCCGCGCGGGGCACCTCGATCATTGTGCCGACCAAATAAGTCAGCTTCGCCTTGCGCTCCTTGATGATCTTGTCGGCCGTCTGGCGGATGATCTGCTCGCAGAAATCCAGCTCCGTTTTGTTGCCGACAAGCGGCACCATGATTTCGGGCAGAACCTTGATGCGGCGCTTCGAGACGTTGATCGCCGCCTCGATGATCGCCGTCGTCTGCATGACGATCAACTCCGGATAGGTGATCGACAGCCGGCAGCCGCGATGCCCCAGCATCGGATTCATCTCGTGCAACTGATTGACGCGCTGGCGAATCTTCTCGACGGGCACGTTCATGCGGCGCGCCATTTCCTCCTGGCCCTTGTCATCTTTCGGGAGGAACTCATGCAGAGGCGGGTCAAGGAGACGGATTGTGACGGGGTAGCCATCCATCGCCTCGAAGATTCCCTCGAAATCGCTGCGCTGGTAGGGCAGCAGTTTCGCGAGGGCGCGCTCCCGCTCCTCCTTCGTCTCCGCGAGAATGAATTCGCGCTTCGCCCAGATTCGGTCGCCTTCGAAGAACATGTGCTCCGTACGGCAAAGGCCGATACCCTCAGCGCCAAACCGGACGGCGATCTCGGCATCTTTGGGCGTGTCGGCATTCGTCCGCACGTTGATCTTCCGCATCTGGTCCGCCCAGTCAGAGATCTGCTTATACATCCGATAAATAGGATGCTTTGTCGCCTCCTTGTTCCCTTCGACGATGGCCGCGACAATCGGGCTCGATTCCGTCGGAATCTGCCCGCGATAGACCGTGCCTGTGGAGCCGTTCAGGCTGATCCAGTCGCCCTCGTGGAGGACAACCGAACCGCACGTGACGGTTTTGTTCACATAATCGATCTGCAGGGCGCCGGCGCCGGCAATACAGCACTTGCCCCAGCCGCGCGCCACGACCGCCGCATGCGAAGTCATGCCGCCCGTGGACGTGAGGATGCCCTGCGCGGCCCACATGCCGCCGACGTCTTCGGGCGACGTTTCATGACGCACAAGGATCAGTTTTTCATTCGGATTCGCTTTGACCATGGCCTCGGCATCGTGGGCGCTGAACACAATCTTGCCGACGGCAGCGCCAGGCCCTGCCGGAAGACCAGTCGTGAGTTTCTCCGCGACCGCCTCCGCCTTGGCGTTGAAGATCGGGAAGAGCAATTGTTCGAGATCCTGCCCGCTGACCGTGTTGATCGCCTCCTCCGGCGTCAGGATTTTGTCCTGCTTCTTCCCGGTGTAGAAATCCTTGCCGGTCGCCATTTCGACCGCCCAGCGGACGCCGGCGAGACCCGTGCGCTTCGCGTTGCGGGTCTGAAGCATCCACAGCTTGCCCTCTTGGACGGTGAATTCGACGTCCTGGGGATATTTGTAGCGGCGCTCAAGCTTGTGCATGATTTCGCGAAGCTGCTTGTCCGCCGCCTTCCACGCCGGATCCGGCTCGTTCGCCATTTCCTCGAGCTGCTTCGGCGTCCGGATGCCGGCCACCACGTCCTCGCCCTGTGCGTTGACGAGATACTCACCCATGGGCTTGTTCTCGCCGGTCGCTCCATCGCGCGTGAACGCCACGCCCGTGCCCGAGGTATTGCCCATATTGCCGTAGACCATCGTGCAGATGTTGACCGCCGTCCCCAGCAATCCGGTGACCTTGTTGATCTGGCGGTACTTCTCCGCGCGCTCGGAGTTCCAGGAATTGAACACGGCGTTGATCGCGAGTCGGAGCTGCTCCATTGGATCCTGCGGGAATGGCTTGCCGACCTTCTCGTAATAGACGCGCTTGTAGATTTCACAAAGCTCCTTGAGCTGGTCCGCCGTGAGGTCGGTGTCCTCCTTCGCCCCGTACTTCGCCTTGAGTTTGCTCATCTCGACCTCGAAATCGTGATGCGTAAGCCCGGTGCTCGGGCCCATCACCACGTCGCCGAACATGTCGAGGAACCGGCGGTAGCAGTCCCAGCCGGCGCGCGGATTGTTCGTCTTTTCAATAAACCCGAGCACGGATTTGTCGTTCATGCCGAGGTTCAACACCGTATCCATCATGCCGGGCATCGAGATCGCCGCGCCGGAGCGAACGGAAACGAGCAGCGGATCCTTCGCATCCCCCAGCTTCTTGCCCATCATTTTCTCCAGCTTGGCAAGCTGCTCGAGCACCTGCTCCCACATCCCGGGCGGATATTTTCCACCGTTCTTGGAGTAGTAGGCGCACGCCTCGGTTGTGATTGTGAATCCGGGTGGAACGGGCAGATCGGCCAGCGCCATATCGGCGAGATTCGCGCCCTTGCCTCCAAGTAGCGCGCGCATGGACGCATCGCCTTCCGTGTGCTTTTTGCCGAACCCGTAGAAGTAGACGTACTTTTTGGCTTTGGTTGCCGAACTCTTCTTGGCCATGAACAGACTCCTATTAGCGGGGCTTACTGCACCAAATGACACTAGATTTCGACCATAGGTTCCCCCTCGCCAGCCTGTCAAGCGCGGTCGAAGGCCACGTCATCACGCTTTGAAAATGCCCCTAGCTCACTCGATTGAACTGACCCAATGAAGGCGGAGGGACGCCACCTTCAATCGGAGTAACTTCGAAGGAGCAAAACAAGCGAACGTGTCCGATAGTCAAAGGCGGGTCCAGCGAGGATACAGTTATCTGCGGCATCGTCGGCGCGGATGGGTGCGGAGGTCGCAAAGGTGGAAGGCCGCGTGAACCGGTCGATCTGGAGGTCATTTCAATTCCAAAATCCTAGCGGTGAAGACCGATCTATCCATCCGCGTAATCATCCTGACCGTGGAGGGCCCGGTTCCACGCGAGCCTTTTGGGGACAAGGTGGAACCCGTCCCTCCAATGGTCGGGGTGGAACCCGACCCTCCATGGATTGGATTATTCATCACACGCTTTGGGCTTTTTCGAGGCGGGCGCGGACGAGGGCGATGAAGGCCTCCTAATTCATCAACCGCTTCCCTGA